>CABYOP010000001.1 GCA_902520645.1 uncultured Pelagibacteraceae bacterium
TTCCTTGACCTCTGTCAAATCTATCAATATCTGCACCAATTAATTTAGTAAATTCACAGTATGGATCTGCTGCCATAAAAATCTTGTCCTCTACCTTTTGACTATCACCCCAAGCTTTCATTACATTTGGATCATTTACTGAAACACAAATAATTTTGGTAATCCCTTTTTTTTTAGCAGCTTCAAAATTGTTAACATAACCTGGCAAATGTTTAGTGGAGCAAACTTTTGTAAAAGCTCCAGGAACCCCTATAACTATTGTTTTATTATTATTAAACAACTCAGATGTAGATATTTTTTTTGGAGCAACAGTTTCGTCTAAATAGTAAAATTCTGAATTTGGAATTTTATCCCCCTCTTTAATTTTCATTTAATTTTTCCTAAAATATATTGTTTAATTTCTTTGAGATTATTTTCAATTATACCATAATTTTCTTTCTCATCCAAAATAAACTTTAATTCACCTGGTAAATCAGATTTCAAGTTTATAGCCTTTAAAATTGCATCTGGAAATTTACATGGGTGTGCAGTTGCAAGAACAATATTGTTTCCTTTTAAATCATGTTTATCAAAAGCTCCATACCCTATAGCTGTGTGTGGATCTAAAACCATATTAAATTTTTCATAAATATTTTTTATGACATCTAGTGTTTCCTGCTCACTCATTCTTGCCGACAAAAAATCTTGATTAATTTTTTTCAATTTCTCATCGTCGATTGTATATTTACCATTCTGTTTAATATTTTTCATATCATCTAAAGTTTGTGAACTATCATGATTATTTAAATCATAAATTAATCTTTCAAAATTACTTGCAATTTGAATGTCCATACTTGGCGAAATAGTTTCAGAGACATGTTCGGCCTCATATTTACCTTTTGAAATAGCTCTATGTAAAATGTCGTTTTGATTTGTGGCAACTATTAATTTATTAATTGGAAGACCCAACTTCTTTGCCAAATAACCTGCATATACATCTCCAAAATTTCCAGTTGGTACTGAAAAATTTATTGGCTGATTGTCATCCTCGGCTAAAAAATAACAATAAAAATAATATACACTTTGCGCAATAATTCGGGCCCAATTAATTGAATTAACACCAGACATGTTTATCTGATTAGAAAATTCTTTATCTGAAAACATGGATTTAACTAAATTTTGACAATCATCGAAGTTACCTTTTACAGCAATATTGAATACATTCTCATCTTTTCCAGTTGTCATTAATTTTCTTTGAACAGGTGAAATACGGTTATGAGGATGAAGAACAAATATATTTAAGTTTTTTTTCCCTTTGATTGCATCTATGGCAGCTGCACCAGTATCTCCTGATGTGGCAACTACAATATTAATCTTTTCATTTTCATTATTTAAATAAAATTCATAAAAATTACCTAAGAGTTGCATTGCAACATCCTTAAAAGCTAAGGTTGGACCATGAAACAATTCAAGCACAGAACGGTCGCCCACTTTAATAAGATCGATAACATTATCTTTTCTGAAAACTGAGTAGGATTTTTCTATTATTTTACTTAACTCACCTTCTGAAGTAAAATTACCAATAAATGGATGAATAATTTTTTTTGCTAAATCTGAATAACTTAGTTTTTTAAAATCACTAATTTCAGACTCTGAATATTTGTGTAAAGTCTCTGGGATAAAAAGACCGCCATCATCAGCAAGGCCTTTAATAAAAACATCTTTAAATTCAAAGTTTTTTGATTTGTCTCTTGTGCTTATATACTTCATCTAATAATTTTTTTTTCTAAAATATAGATATATTAAAAGAATTGAAATCGCCATTGAAAACCAAGTAATTGCATACTTTTTATGATTGTTTGAAATTTTTGCAGTGATCACTCTTGGTTTTGGAATTTTATAGTTTCCATTTAAATAAATAATATAATTAGAAAATTTTCTTCCAGTCTGATTATAAATGTCATCTCTATCAAGAGTGAACCAATAATTTTTTTTAATTTCATTTTGGGGCTTAAACATACTTGACTTAGACTGTAACATTAAAGTTCCAAGTATTTCATTTTGATTGATTTGATTGATTTCTGGTAGATCTTTTTTATCAAAAGGTATCCAGCCTCTGTTAATTAAAAAGTTTTCATTTTCAATCAATATTGGGTTCACTACTTCAAACCCAGGTTTTCCTTTTTCATTCAAATGATATAAGTAAATTTGATTATCAAAATCAATTTGACCTGAGGTTTTTATTCTTAAATAGTTTTTTTTATTGGTTTGAGTTAATTCTACAGGATCATTTTTTAAAGAATTTTCAATTTGATTTATTAAATCTAGCTTCCAATTTAGTCTATAAATTTGCCAAAAACCTAATGAGAGAAGAACAAGAATTATAAACCAAACAAATACTGAAAATAAAAATTTATTCTTCAAGAGTTGTAAATTAACTTCCCCAGATATAAATGGCAGCAAATAAGAATAACCAAACTACATCAACAAAATGCCAGTACCAAGCTGCTGCTTCAAATCCAAAATGATGGTCTTTAGTAAAGTGACCTAATTTTCCTCGCCACAAACAAACAGCTAAAAATATTGTTCCAACTATTACGTGAAATCCGTGGAAACCCGTAGCCATATAAAAAACTGCTCCATAAATGTGACCTGAATAATCAAAAGTGGCATGATGATATTCATAAGCTTGTAGTAATGTAAAAAAGAAACCAAGAACAACTGTTGCAGTTAATCCTTGAATAAATCCTTTTCTATCACCTTCAAGTAAAGAATGGTGAGACCATGTAACTGTAGTTCCAGATAACAATAATACTAAAGTATTAATTAGTGGGATATCCCAAGGATCAAATGTTTCAATATCTTTTGGAGGCCAAACATTTCCAACAAACTCGTTTGGAAATAAACTAATATCAAAATATGCCCAGAACCAAGCTACAAAGAACATCACTTCTGATGCAATAAATAATGTCATTCCATAACGGTGATGAATTTGTACAACAGGTGTATGATGCCCTTGATGTTCTGCTTCAATCACAACATCTCTGAACCACATGTAGGCTCCATAAATAACTAATGCTAGTCCAAGATACATTCCCCATGAAACATCATTATGCATATAAAAAATTGTGCCTATGGCTAATACTAAGCATGAAAAGGATACGTAGATTGGCCAAGGACTTGGGTCTACTAAGTGATAATCGTGTTTTTTTTCAGCTGACATTTTTTGTGATTATGATTGTTTATAGTAATCTGTCGAGAAAAAAGTATACGACATAGTTACATCCTGTAAATTTTTTACTGTTGGATCATTGACAAGTTCTGGGTCTAAATAAAAAGTCATAACATAAGTTGCTTTTTCTCCAGCTTTCAGCTCCTGCTTTTCAAAACAAAAACAACCTAATTTACTATAGTATTTTCCAAAACTTGATGGTGAAACGTTAAAGCTAGCAACTCCATAAGTGGTGTCATCACCATAATTTTCTACCTCAAATTCTATTTTGTTAACTTGACCAACTTTAACATCCATTACATTAGATTTCGCTTTAAAATCCCACGTAAGGTTATTTACGTTAGTATCAAATCTAACACTTACAATTTTATCCAAAACCATTTTTGGTGGTTCTTTAGAAACTTGTGTTGTTCCTCCAAAACCAGTCACTCTACAAAATAAATCATAAAGTGGTACTGCTGCAAAAGACAGGCCAAGCATTAAACAGAATATTCCGGCAAGTAGTATTGGAGTTAACGTTTTTTTCTTCATCATATCTGTCTATCAAAAACTCCAACGTTATATAAAGTAAACACAAACAAGAAAACCATAAAAGCTAAAATTGCTACTGCAGTTAAAATATTTTTTTTTTTAGTTTTTTTATCAGGTGTCATCATAAAATTTTATCAATCAAAAAAAGAACAAATATCAGAAATAAATATAAAATTGAATATCCAAAAATAGTTTTTGCTTTCTTTGAGTTAAATTTATTTTTCTTGAATTTATAAAGTTCCAAACACAGAAAGTTATAGTAAAGTGTTAAAATTAAAGATGGTATTAAAAAAACTAGACTTACAAAACCAATAACATACGGCAAGACAATCACTGGTAACATTAATAACGAATAAATTAATATATTTAATTTTGTACTCTCTACTCCATTAGTTAATGGTAGCATTGGAATTTTTGCTCTTTTATAATCGTCAGATTTATATAGGCTTAAAGCCCAGAAATGGGATGGAGTCCAAAAAAAGATTATTAGAAAAAATGTTATTGGCTCTAATGAAAGTGAATTCGTGGCAATTGTCCAACCAATTACTGGTGGTAAAGCTCCAGCTGCACCTCCTATTACAATGTTTTGAGGAGTTTTTCTCTTTAGCCATATTGTATAGACAAAAACATAAAATAAGATCGTAGATAGCAATAAACCAGCTGATATTCTATTCGCAAAATAATCTAACGCTATTACAGAAAATATTGATAACGTAATACCGAATACCAGTGCCTGATTTTTGTTTACTTTTCCAGTTGGAATTGGCCTTAAACAAGTTCTAGACATTAACGCATCTAAATCAGACTCGTACCACATATTAAGCGCACCTGCTGCGCCTGCACCTATTGAAACTAAAATTATACCAATAATTGCATCTTTTGTGGGTACTATATTTGGCGCCATTAACAATCCAACAGCACAAGTAAAGATAACTAATGACATTACTCTTGGCTTCATTAGTTTAAATAATTCGGATAAATTAAAAACGTCTTCTTGACTTAAATTTCTGTTTTTTAATTTAGACTTAATCATTAATTTTCTGTTTAAAAAATCTAGGTTAAAAAATTAACTTATTGATTTTTCAACACTTTCATCATCTTCAAATTTCGGCAATTCCTCAAAAGTATGAAAATTCGGTGGTGATGGTACAGTCCACTCTAAAGTTGTAGCTCCCTCTCCCCAAGGGTTTTGAGCTGCAGCTTTTTTCTTTGAAAATGCATAAATTAAATTAGCAAAAAATACCACTAATCCTAGAACTGAAATATATGATCCTATCGAAGATATGTAATTCCATCCTGCAAAAGCATCTGGGTAGTCAGCATATCTTCTTGGCATCCCAGCAAGACCTAAAAAGTGCTGTGGGAAAAATACCAAATTGACACCAATGAAAGTTAACCAGAAATGTAATTGCCCCATCCATTCTGAATATTCATATCCAGACATCTTTCCAAACCAATAATAAAAACCTGCAAATATCGCAAACACTGCCCCTAAAGATAAAACATAGTGAAAGTGTGCAACAACATAATAAGTGTCATGCATTGCTGTATCAACACCTGCATTAGCTAAGACAACTCCTGTAACTCCCCCCACCGTAAATAAAAATATAAAACCTAATGCCCATACCATTGGTGTTTTAAATGAGATAGATCCACCCCACATCGTTGCAATCCATGAAAATATTTTAATCCCTGTAGGAACCGCAATAATCATTGTTGCTGCTAAAAAGTATGCTTTTGTGTCAGTGCTTAAACCAACTGTATACATATGGTGAGCCCATACAACAAAACCAACAATTCCAATTGCAACCATAGCATAAGCCATTCCCAAATATCCAAATACAGGTTTTTTAGAAAACGTTGAAACAATATGACTTATCATTCCAAAACCAGGCAAAATTAAAATATAAACTTCTGGATGACCAAAAAACCAAAATAAATGTTGGAATAAAACTGGGTCTCCACCAGTTTGTGCATCAAAAAAAGCTGTTCCAAAATTTCTATCAGTTAGAAGCATTGTAATTGCTCCAGCTAAAACAGGTAAAGACAACAATAATAAAAACGCTGTAACCAGAATTGACCAAGCAAATAAAGGCATTTTATGTAAAGTCATGCCTGGAGTTCTCATGTTTAAAATAGTTGTAATAAAATTTACTGCTCCTAAAATTGATGAAGCACCCGCTAAATGTAAACTTAAAATTGCAAAATCCATTGCAGGACCTGGTTGTCCGGCAGAAGATGATAGAGGGGGATAAATAGTCCAACCACCTCCAACTCCTGTTTGACCTGGAGGCCCGTCCATAAAAATAGACATAATTAATAAAATAAATGATGTAGGTAATAACCAAAATGAAATATTGTTCATTCTTGGAAACGCCATATCTGGAGCACCAATCATAATCGGTACAAACCAATTACCAAAACCACCAATCATAGCTGGCATCACCATGAAAAAAATCATGATCAAACCATGACCAGTTACTAAAACATTATATAAATGATAATTGCCTCCTAAGATACCGTCTCCCGGGTGCATTAATTCCATTCTCATTAAAACAGAAAATGCAGTTCCAATTACACCTGCAATAATTGCAAATATCAAATACATTGTTCCGATATCTTTGTGGTTTGTTGAATAAGCCCAACGCTTCCAACCAGTAGGTGTGTGATCGTCGTGTGATGCAGTCTGTGTATACATAATTATTTACTCGCTAGTTTTTTAAGTTCATCTTCTTCAATTACTTCTTTTGCAAATTTTACTTTAGCTTGCATTAGCCACTCATTGTACTCTTCTTCTGAAACAACTCTTACTGTTATAGGCATAAATGCATGTTTTATTCCACAAAGCTCAGAACATTGACCATAGTAAGTTCCAACCTTTTCTGCTTTAAACCAAGTTTCATTAATTCTACCAGGCACAGCATCTCTTTTTACTCCGAAAGCTGGCAAAGCCCAAGCATGTAATACATCGTTTGCAGTAATTAGTACCTTAACTACTTTATTTACCGGCACTACAAGTTCATTATCAACTGCTAATAATCTAGGTTGATTTTCTTTTAAGTCCTTATCTTCAATCATGTATGACTCGAAAATTATATTTTCATCTGGATATTCATAACCCCAATACCACTGATACCCAACTGCCTTAACTGTAACTTCTGCTTTTGGAATAGTGTCTTGTTTATATAAAATTTTAAATGAGGGCACAGCCATTACAATTAAAATTAAGCATGGAATTAATGTCCATAAAACTTCAACTGCAACATTATGAGTTCTTTTTGATGGAACTGGATTTGCTGATGCTCTAAATCTTATACAAGCAAAAACCATTAAGAATAAAACAAATACACTTATTGCAATAATTATTGGAAGTAAAAGGTTGTCATGAAAATTTACAATATCTCTCATAGTTTCAGATGCTGCATTTTGAAAACCTAATTGCCAGTCTTTTGGTTGATCAGCTAACGCATGAGAAGTTGTTAAAACTGCTAAGATTATAAATAAAAATTTATTCATTTTTAGACACTATATAAATCCTCTTTAGAAAAATTACACTTTACTTTTCGCGACAAAATATCAATTAATGGCGTAATTTATGATCGATATGGCAGAAATTACAGCTGTTTCAGATCTTAGGATGTTTTCATTAATTTTTATAGCCTGAACACCTTTGTATGAGAGAATCTCGTCTCTTTCACTCTCAGAAAAGTCTCCTTCAGGACCTACAACGATACAGGTTGGCTTGTTAGTAAGTTTTTTTAAATCTACTTTATTATTTTTTGAATTAAGATCTGTGAAAATCAAATCGACATCACTCTTATCCAGGAAATCTCTAAGATTTTGCGGGTCTTCAATATTAGGAACCTGAATTCTATTCGATTGTTCGGCTGCTTCTATAACAACTTTTTCTAATCTTTCTTTATTTATCTTCCTAACAATTGTTCGATCAAAAATAATAGGCAAAAACTTTGTAACTCCTAACTCAGTTGCTTTTTGGATCATGAAATTAAAGTAATTAGATTTGATGGGTGAAAAAGCTAACCATAGCTCTTTAAAATTCTCTTTTTGTCTTAATTGTTTTGTAACATTAAACTCAACAATATTTTTTGAAATACTTAAAATTTTTGCCTCCCACTCACCACTAATATTAAATAAAGAGAAAACTTCATTTTCTTTAATTCTCATAACCTTACTTACATAATGAGATTGTGATTTATCAAGTGTGGCAGTTAAATTAAGTGATAAACTTTCTGGAAAAAATAATCTAATGTAACTCATATAGATAAATTAGTTTATGAAAAATATTAAAGCAATAATTTTTGATGCATATGGAACTTTATTTGATGTAAATTCAGCTGCTGAGAAATGCAAAGATAAAATTGGTGATAAGTGGGAAGGTTTTGCAAATTACTGGAGAACTACTCAGCTAGAATATACTTGGCTTAGAAGTTTAATGAAAAGACATAAAGATTTTTGGCAAGTAACTGAAGATAGTTTAGATAAATCTATGAAAGCTTATGAAATAGATTCTTCATTGAGAAATGAATTATTAGATCTTTATAAAATTCTTTCACCATTTAAGGAGGTGCCTGCAGTTTTAAAATCACTTAAAGAAAAAGATTTAAAACTTGCTATTCTTTCAAATGGTACACCTACCCTTCTTAATCAATTAGTTAAAAGCAACAATTTAGATAATTTATTTGATGATCTTTTTTCAATAGAAGAAGTTGGTATTTATAAACCAAACTCTAAAGTTTACGATATACCAATTAAAAAATATAATATTCAAAAAAATGAAGTTGCTTTTTTAAGTGCCAACACTTGGGACGTATCAGGTGGTGGAAATTATGGGTACAATTCTATTTGGGTAAATAGAAATAACAATATTTTTGATAAACTTGACTATTCACCTAAACATCAAATTAAACAATTTGGAGAGTTACTTGATATACTCTAATAAATTCTTATATCGTTAAAATGAAAAACATTGAAATCAGTAAAATTATTGACCCTATCCTTGCATCTGATGGTGCGGGAGTTAAATTAAAAAGAAGTATTGGTGTAGAACCAAATTATTTTGATCCATTTTTGATGTTAGATGAGTTTGGATCAGAGAATAGTGAGGATTACATTGCTGGTTTTCCACCCCATCCTCATCGAGGAATTGAAACAGTAACCTATATGTTAGCTGGAGATTTTGAACATAAAGATAGCACGGGGGGTGAAGGAAGAATGACGGCAGGAGATGTTCAATGGATGAAAACCGGAAGTGGAATAATTCATTCTGAAATGCCCGCAATGAAAGAAGGCAAACTTCATGGATTTCAATTATGGATTAATATGCCTGCTAAATTAAAGATGAGTAAGCCTGAATATATTTACATAGATGCAGATAAAATGAGTGTTCATAAAGATAAAGAGAAACAGGTTAAAGTTATAGCTGGAAATTTTGAAAATGCTGAAGGCCCTATTAAAGGTCATAATGTTGAGCCAATCTATTTTGATATTGAGCTGACCAAAGATAAATTATTTAGCTATAAATTACCTTCATCTCATAACACTTTTATTTATCTAATAAATGGTGAAATTGAAATTGGAAAAAATAAACACGATGATGTTAAAAATAGTACTTTAATACTCTTAACTCGAGGTGAAGATTTAACAGTGAAAGCTAAATCAAATGCTAAGTTCTTGGTGGTTTCTGGCAAGCCTATTAATGAGAAAATAGCAAGAGGTGGTCCATTTGTAATGAATACTAAAGCAGAAATCTTGCAAGCAGTTCAGGATTATCATAGTGGTACATTTGTAAAATAAATTATGAAAACTGTGAAAATAGAAAAATTTGGAAGTCCTGATGTACTAAAAGTTGAAAATGTTGAAATTGGCAAACCTCAATCTAATGAAGTTTTAATTAAAAACTTATCTATTGGAATAAATTATATAGATACTTATCACCGAACTGGGCTCTATCCTATTCCACTTCCTAGCGGAATTGGCCTTGAGGCCTGTGGTGTAATTGAAGAAGTAGGTCCTGAGGTTAAATTATTTAAAGTAGGAGATAGAGTTTCCCATGCTTCTATGCCTATTGGTGCATATTCAGAAAAACATATTATGCCAGAGAATAAACTTGTGCCAGTTCCAGATGGAGTTTCAGATGAAGTTGCTTCATGCATCACATTAAAAGGGATTACTGCAGAATATTTATTACATAGAGCTTATCCTTTAAAAAAAGGAGATAAAGTTCTTTATCATGCCGCAGCTGGAGCGCTAGGTCAAATTTTATGTCCTTGGGCTAATTCAATTGGTGCAGAAATCATTGGTACTGTTGGTTCTAAAGAAAAGGAAGAAATTGCAAAGAAAAATGGCTGTCATCACGTAATAAACTACACTGATAAAAACTTTGTAGAAGAAGTAGAAAAAATTGTTGGAAAAAATGGAATTGACGTTGTGTATGATGGTGTAGGTTTAAAAACATTTGAAGGTTCAATTGAAGTGCTTAAAATCAGAGGGATGATGGTAGCTTTTGGAAATGCCTCGGGTTATGTCGATACTATTGATGTAAAAAAACATATTAATGCTAAAGGTTTATTTTTTACACGACCTTCGATTGCTCATTATACTATTGAGAGAGAAGAGTTATTAGAATCAGCAAAAAAAGTTTTTGATGCTGTTTTATCTGGTAAATTTAAAATAGAAATTTCAAAAAAATATTCTCTTGAAGAAGTTAAGCAGGCACATGAAGATTTAGAAGGTAGATTACTTACTGGGCCAGCTGTTATAAAACCTTAAAAAATTGTTTATTCATATATATCCATATCTGACATGTGAAGCTTAAGAGCATTAGTGGAGACTTGAATCTCAACTATGAAAAATATTATAGATATTATCATTGATAAACAACATGATCCAAAAATAATTCTAGCTATAAAAATCTCACTTAAATAAAGACCAAAAACAGTTAACATATTAAACAAAAAGCCAAACGCAGCGAACACCATTGAAAATTTTAAAAGACTAATTCTTTTGTTAAGATTAATAAATTGAGCTTTCCATTCAGGAGGTGTATGTTTTTCAAAGACGTGGGCATCATGGATTTTTCTAATTAAAGCACTCAAAGTATGAAACCTATTACTGTAAACACCCATTAACAAAGGTATTGCAGGAAACATCAATGCTGTAACGGTATAATCTATATTCATACGAATCAATTTGATTATGAAACTAGCCTTTGTTATTTACAAGTAAATTATGAACCAATTAAACCTATTTATAGAACTTACAAGATTAAAAAAACCTATTGGTTTTATGCTTCTATTCTGGCCATGTGCTTGGGGATTAACATTGGCTTATGATTTCTCTTTTAGTTTGAATAATTACTTTTTTTACCTAATTCTCTTTTTTTTAGGTTCAGTATTTATGAGGTCAGCAGGCTGTATCGTAAATGATGTTCTGGATAAAAAATATGATGCTAAAGTTATTCGAACAAAAAATCGTCCAATTGCATCTGGAAAAATTTCAATAAAACTTGCGGTCATTTATTCTTTGTTACTTTGTTTTTTTGCACTTTTAGTTTTGCTTAATTTTAATTTATTTACAATAATTCTTGCTCTAGGTTCCATGCCTCTAGCATTCACCTATCCGTTAATGAAAAGATTTACCTATTGGCCACAACTATTTTTAGGGATAACTTTTAATTATGGATTAATACTTGGATGGACAGCTATTAAAGGTGAAATAAGTATTGTGCCAGTACTTTTCTATTTAGGAGCCATATTTTGGACACTGGGTTATGACACAATATATGGATATCAAGACATCAAGGATGATGAAATAATAGGATTAAAATCAACCTCAATCAAATTTAAAGGTAAAGCTAAAAAATTTTTGTTCGCGTGTTATACTTCTTTATTATTCTTTTTCCTAATAGGCGGTTATAAAATGGATTTTCATGTCAGTTATTATTTATTAGCAGTAATACCTTTTATACACTTATTTATTTATCAAATGAAAATTTTTAATTTAAAAGATCCTTCAAGTTGCTTGAAGGCATTTAAAAGTAACAATCTTTTTGGACTGATTATTTTTATTAATATTATAATTGCTAAAAATTTATAATGAATAAAACTGATATATATAAAAGGCTTTACAAAGACTATTCAAAAAAATATTTAGACAAAATAATTTTGTCAGCTTTTTTTTCTATATTGGTTGCAGGAAGTACTTCAGCAATTGCATGGCTTTTAGACCCTGCAATTAAAAAGCTGTTTATTGAAAAAGATCAGTCGCTTATAATTTTTATTCCATTAATGATTATCTTTGCATTCACTACAAAAGGACTCTCTTTATATTATGCAAAAGCAACTATGATTGGAGTTGGGGAATCAATAAAGAAAAAACTTCAATTTGATATGGTGAATACTTTAGTTGGAACAGACACACAGATAATTGATAAAAAACACTCTGGTAAATTTATTTCTAATCTCACTTATGATGTAACTCATATTACCAATTTGTTAAGTAATGCAATATTAACTCTTTTTAAAGACTCATTAACTTTAATAGGCTTATTGTTTGTGATGTTCTTACAAAATTGGAAGTTGGCTCTTATTTCAATAGTATTGATACCTTTTGCAAGTATATCAGCTAGAACTTTGGGTAAAAGAATTAATAAAGTAGCTACTGAGGCTCAACAAAAATCAGGTTTTTTAACGACATATTTAGTTGAATTATTTAAAAATCACAAATTAATAAAAATTTTTCAAAAAGAAGGTTACGAAAAAAATAGAGCTGATAACTACTTAACACAATTAAAAGATAAAAATCAAAAAATTCAAACTGTTTTTGTGAGGATGTCTCCAATAATGGAAACTTTAACAGGAATAATGATTGCAGTATTAATTTTTTATTCTAGTATTTTAATGGCAAGAGGTGAGCTTGATATTAACAATTTCTTCTCTTTTCTTGCAGCAATGATGTTGGCTTATCAACCTGTAAGATCTTTATCAACTTTGAATATGGTTTTAAATCAAGGGCTGTCAGCTGCATCAAGAATTTTACCTATCATCGATCAAAAAAATAATATTGTTAATATTCCAGAAGCAAAGCCAATAGAGATAAAAAATTCAAATATTAAATTCAAAGATGTAAATTTTACTTATGACAAAGAAAGTGAAGGAGTATTAAATTTAATAAATTTAGAGTTTGAAGGTGGAAAAATGACCTCTCTTGTTGGTCATAGTGGATCTGGAAAATCTACAATAATGAATTTAATTCCAAGATTTTATGATCTGCAATCAGGTGATATTATAATAGATGATCAATCAATTTATAAAGCGACAATCAAGTCAATAAGAGATCAAATTTCAATGGTCAGTCAAGAAACAACTTTATTTGACGATACAGTAAAAAATAACATTAAATATGCAAAAGAAGACGCAACTGACGAAGAGATATACAGGGTTGCAAAGTTATCTTTTTGTGATGAGTTTATTGATAATCTACCAAATAAATATGAGACATTAATTGGTGAAAATGGCGTGAGGTTATCTGGAGGGGAAAAACAAAGACTGTCAATTGCTAGAGCTATGATGAAAAAAAGCTCAATCATACTTTTAGATGAAGCCACGTCATCCTTAGACTCAGAAACAGAGACCAAAATTCAAGAAGCTTTGAAGATTTTAACTAAAAATAAGACCACCATAGTGATAGCACATAGGTTATCAACGATTTTAAATTCAAATAACATTTATGTAATTGACTCTGGAAAAGTTGTTGAAAGTGGTAAACATGAAGATCTTATGAATAAATCTGATTTATATAAAAGTTTTTATGAGAAACAAATACAAAAGTAAATGTATTTTCTATACCAAATAATTACTCTTGTTATTTTAGTTCTATCACCGTTTATAATAATTTATAGAATATTAAAAAATAAAGAAGACAAAAATAGGTTTAAAGAAAAATTTAGTTTACCTTCAAAAAAAAGAAGAGCTGGTAAACTTCTCTGGTTTCATGGCGCTAGTGTTGGTGAAATATTAAGTGTAATTCCTCTTATTAAACATTATGAAAAAGACAAAAATATAAATCAAATACTTATCACATCTAGCACTTTAAGCTCATCCAAAGTTATTAAAAAATTTAAATTTAAAAAAACTAATCACCAGTTTTATCCTTTAGATAACTATTTTTTAATTAACAAATTTTTAAAATTTTGGAGACCAGACATCGCAATCTTTATAGACTCAGAAATTTGGCCTTGCATGTACAAAAATATTAAAAACAAGAGAATTCCATTAGTCTTACTAAATGCGAGATTAACAAAAAAAACTTTTAATAAATGGATAAAATTTAAAAAATTTAGCACTTCTATTTTTAGTAATATAACTGTTGCTTACCCTCAAAACTTTGAAACAAAAAATTACTTAAAAAAACTAAAAATAAATAAAATTAATTTTATTGGAAATTTAAAATTTGCAGAAAATTATGATCAAGGTTCAGATAAAATTAATAATATTTTAATAAAAGAATTTCGAGGAAAAAAAATATGGATTGCATCAAGTACGCATAAAAATGAAGAAATATTTTGTGCAAAAGCTCATAAAGAACTTAAAAAAAGTTTTAAAAATTTAATTACAATAATAATCCCAAGACATATTCACAGGTCAGAAAATATAATTTCTGATATAAATAATTTAGATTTAAAAGTTTGTTTACATAGTTCAAAACAAAAAAAATTGAATGACACAGACATCTATATTGTTGATACGTTTGGTGAAACAAAAAAATTTCATAAATTAGGCTCTTCAGTTTTTTTAGGTGGTTCAATTATTGAAAGAGGTGGACAGAATCCTTTAGAGGCTGCAAGATATGGTGCAAAAATATTACACGGGCCAAATATAGATAACTTTAAAGATGTTTACAAATTATTGAAAACTTTAAAAGTATCAAAAAAAATCTATACTCCAAAAGAACTAGCTTCATCGATAGTATTTAATAAAAATAAAAATATAGGAAACAGTATTAAAAGGATTGGAGAAAATATTTTAAAAAATACTATAAAAGAATTAGACAAAATTATTATCAATGAATTTAAAAAAACCTAAGTTTTGGAAACTCAAAAATCCAAATTTCTTTGCATACCTCTTGTATCCAATATCTTTTATTATAATCCTAATTAACTCGTTAAAAAATAAGTCTCATAGAAAAAAATTTAAAATTAAAACTATATGTATAGGTAATATTTATCTAGGAGGAACTGGCAAAACTTCATTAAGTATTAAATTAAATAAAATTCTTAATAAAAAAAATTTTAAATCCTGTTTCATTAAGAAATTTTATAAAGATCAATTAGATGAGCAAAAACTATTAAAGAATAATGGTAAGCTTTTCATGGCATCA
The DNA here is from genome assembly GCA_902520645.1 of uncultured Pelagibacteraceae bacterium. Lineage (GTDB taxonomy): Bacteria > Pseudomonadota > Alphaproteobacteria > Pelagibacterales > Pelagibacteraceae > Pelagibacter. The sequence goes on from CABYOP010000001.1 coordinate 15,140, forward strand.
AAAAGATTAGATGCTATACAGCAAGCCGAAAATGAAAATTATGATATTGCGATCTTAGATGATGGCCTTCAAGATAATTCAATTAATTGTGACATAAGTTTTGTATGTTTTAATAATTTAAATTGGATAGGTAATGGAATGAGTATTCCCTCAGGTCCATTAAGGGAAAACATTAAAAGCTTAAAAAAATATAATCATGTTTTTATTAATGGAAATTTAGAAAATATTGATCAATTAAAGGAAGAGATACTTAAAATTAACTCAAATTTAAAAATTCATTTAGGGAAATATGAAATTATTAACTTAAATGAATTTAGAAAAGATGAAAAATATTTAATCTTTTCTGGCATTGGTAATCATGAGACATTTGTATCTATGGTTAAAAAAGCACAATTAAATGTTTTAAAAGAAATAGAATTCCCGGATCATTATAATTATGAGAAAAAAGATATAGATAAAATTATAAGCGAGGCAAGTGATTTAAATTGCAAAATAGTTACTACAGAAAAAGACTACCTAAGAATGGACAATACTTATTTTGATAAAATCAAAGTTATGAAATCTGAGTTAAAAATAATTGATGAAGACAAATTTATAAAATCTATAATTTAAAAATGAAATATATTAAATATTTTGTACAATTTTTATTTGCGATTTTAAGTTTTATGATATTTAAGATTTTAGGACCAAGTCTGTCTTCAAAACTAAGTGGTAAAATATTTAAGTTAATAGGGCCATTTTTTAGACCAAAAAATATAATTCATTCAAATATTAAAAGAGGAATTCCGAACATAAGTTCAGAAAATTTAGATAAAATAGCCAATCTAATGTGGAGTAACTATGGGAATATCTTTGCAGAATTTATGTTTTTAAAAAATTTTAGATATGGAAACCTATCTTCAAAAATTCAAGTTGATGGACAAGATATTTTAGATGAAATTAAAAAATCAAATAAACAAGTTATTTTTATTTCTGGTCATTTTTGTAATTTTGAACTGATGGCAATGCATTTAGAAAAGACTGGCATAAATCTTGCAACTATATATCGACCCCTAAATAATTTTTTTTTAAATGGGTTTATGGAAAGGATAAGGACAAAATATATATGCAAATACCAAATTAAAAAAGGAATAGGTGGATTAAAAAAGTTAATTAATTTAAAAAAGAAAAATTTTTCAACAGCACTTATGATAGACCAAAGAGTTTCGGAAGGTATTTTGTCAAATTTTTTTAATCGGGAAGCTTTAACTACCACTATACCGGCCCAATTAGTTAAAAAGTTTAATATCCCAATTGTTCCAGTATATATTGAGAGAATTGGTTCTTTAAATTTCAAAATAACTGTAAATAAACCTATTAATTTCCAAAATGACTGTTCTATTAAAAATATTACAGACGATTTAAATAAAATTCTTGAAAGAATGATTCTTAATAAACCTGAACAATGGATATGGTCACACAATCGTTGGAAATAAAATTATTTTTAACTCTCTTCTCTTTTTTTAGATGCTTCTATATATGAATAATATGCTTCTTGTAATTCTACATTCCAATAAGTTAAATTTTCCAAGTTGATTTTTTTTCCTGTGACTGCACATTCTACATAATCACCTGGTTCAATTATCTGAAAATTATTTGGTAAATACTTTATTTTTGCTAATTTTTTTGTCATTTTTAGTTTATATAGTTTTATATGAAAGTTGGAATAATAGGAAGTGGTGGGAGAGAACATTCAATATGCTTAAGTTTAAAAAATTCAAGTAAAATTGACAAATTATTTTGTTTTCCAGGAAATGCGGGTACTAAAAATATTGCTGAAAATGTAAATATAGATTTAGAAAATTTTGAGAATATTAGGAATTTTATAATAAATAATAAAATTGATTTAATTGTAGTTGGACCAGAAAAACCATTAGTTGAAGGATTGGTTGATTATTTAGAAAGATTTAAAATAAAAGTATTTGGTCCAAATAAATTTGCGTCACAATTAGAAGGCTCAAAGATTTTTACAAAACAGATTTGCAAAAAGTTTAATATACCAACAGCTAAATTTGGAATTATTGAGAACGAAGACGAAGCAAAAAAGTTTTTAAAAAGTACAAATTTTCCTACTGTTATTAAAGCAGACAATCTAGCCTCTGGTAAAGGTGTATATATTTGTAATAATGAGCAAGAAGCAATAGTTGCAGTTAAAGAAATATTTAATGGTAAATTTGGTAAAGCAAAAAATTTACTTATAGAGGAATTTTTGGAAGGTGAAGAAATGAGTTTTTTCACTATACATGATGGAAGGACATTTAAAAATTTTGATACAGCTCAAGATCATAAAAGAGTTTTAGAAGGAGATAGAGGAAAGAATACAGGTGGTATGGGTGCTTATTCTCCATCAAGATTAATTAATGAAGATTTAAAGAATAAAATTTTAGATAAAATAATTAAACCAACTCTTAAAGGTTTGTCGGAGCTTGGGACAGAATATAGAGGATTTTTATATACTGGATTAATGATTGTTAAAAATGAACCTTATTTAATAGAATACAACGTTAGAATGGGAGATCCAGAATGCCAAACTATATTGCCAAAATTAAAAACTGATCTCACTGATATATTTCTCGCTTGTTGTGAGCAAAAGCTAAGTGAAATTAATATTGAATGGATTAATAAAAAAAGCTTGTGTGTAGTAGTTTGTTCTAAAGGGTATCCTGATACTTTTAAAAAAAATGTAGAAATAGAAAATATAAATAATATTCACTTAAATAAAGATGAATTTTTATTTCATGCTGGAACAACTAAAAAAAATGGAAAAATATTTGCTGTAGGAGGTCGTGTTTTAAATTTTATTTCTCTCTCTGAAGATCTTAAATTAGCGAGAGAAAATATAATAAATAATATAAAAAAATTAAATTGGTCAAAAGGATTTTATAGAAAAGATATTGGTTATAAGGTCATTGATTAATGAGAATAATTGCTGGTTCGTTTAAAGGAAAAAAAATTTTAGAACCAAAAGATACGACTACAAGACCTTTAAAAGATTTAGCAAAAGAGTCTATATTTAATATTATTAAACACTCAAATAAGTTTAAAATTGATCTTTCAAGTGCAAATATATTAGACTTATTTTCAGGCGTAGGCTCATTTGGAATTGAGTGCTTATCTAGAGGAGCTAGAAATGTAATTTTTATAGAAAACTACTTAGGGGTATTACCAATATTAAAAAAAAATTTATCCAATTTAAATTTAAAAGATAATTATCAAATAATAGAAAGTGATATTTACAAAGATAATACATTAGTAAATTTAAATAAAAAATTTGATATTATTTTTTTAGATCCTCCCTTTAAGGATAAGAATTTATTTAATCTTGTATCAAAATTAATTAATTTTAAAATATTAGGTGAGAATGGAATAATTATTTTACACAGACATAAAAATGAAAGAGAAATTTTGCCAAAACACTTTAAAGTTATCAAAGAAAAGAAATATGGAATATCTAAAATTTTTTTTATATCAGATCTAAACTAATAATTTTTTTGTCTCCTTTTTTATCAACTCGACCGCTGGTTGATCATAAGGATTTAAATTTAATGCTTTTCCAAGCAAAATTGTTTCAAGTATAAAAAAAGTAAAAAGTTCTCCTAATGTCTTTTCATCTCTTTTATAAATTTCAAAACTTCTAAATGGAATATTTTTAAGCTTGAAGATATTTTCAGTTGCTCTTTTTTGACCATAAATAATATTAGATAAATTTTTATTTTTTAAGTATTTGTGAGAATTAAAAATTGTATTGTTATTTATTTTTTTTGAATTTTGATCATGTACGTAAAAAAAAGTAAAAAAATTATTTTTAAATCCATCTAGGTACAGCTGCATTACACTGTGATTATCTTTTGGCATATTTGATACTATTGGTAATAAGCCTGTATTTTTTTTTCCCAAACTTTCTGCAACTAACTGCTGATACCATTTAAACAAATTTTCAGATTTTTCGTCATAGTTTATAATTATTGAATTATATTTTTTGTTTTTAATAAAAAAAAGTGTTGAATTTACATTCGCAATTAATGAATTGATAAATTTCTTGTTTTTAATTAATAAATTTAATTGTCTAAAATTTTGACTTTTGAGACCCATTAACTCTGCTGGTACCATTCCAACCTCTGATAATACTGAGTATCTCCCACCTATATAATTATTATGTTGAATAATCTCTGCTTTAAGTTTTTGAGCTAGAAGATAGAGATAATTTTTTTTGTTTTCTGTAATAAAAATATTTTTATTTTCTTTTTTAATTAAAATGTTTGAATTAACAATTGTTTCTATTGTATTTCCTGATTTTGAGATTACTAAATTTACAAGATTTTTATTATTTTTTTTTTTGAAATTATTTTGAAGATTATCCTCAAACCAAAAATTTTTTTTAATTTTTTTTTCTAAAAAATTATAAATAGTTTGTGATCCAAGAGTTGAGCCACCCATACCAATGACTCTAAAATTTAAGTTCTTTTTATACTTATTTATTTTTTTTTTTTTAAAACTGTTTTTGTAATCTTTAGAAAGAGACCGGATGACTTGATTCTTTTCACTTAAAATTAAATTTAAATTCTGTTTTGTTTTTTTTATATTAATTTTTTTTTTAAAATTTAAAAATCTTATACCTTCAGTGATCATTGATTTTTTTTGATTTTTTCTATCAAATTTTCTTCCAGGGAATTATTCATTCCTGTTGTGTCCGAATTATTTTTAATTGTAGTTTCTTTATCTTCTAATAGTTCTTTTATTTTGTTATCATCTGAATTCTCATCATTTTGACTTCTTTTAGGGATTGGTAACTCATTAAAATTAGGTGGCATTACTAAAGGAGATTTTTTTTCAACCAAAAATTCGTCACTGCTCTTTTTTTTTGGATTTTGAAACCCTTCTTTAAGTATTCCACACGATAAAAGTAATAAAAGTAAATTTAATACTCCAAATATTTTTAAATATCTCATATTTTGTTATTTTTATTAATAACAGTAAATTCCATTATAATCAAAAAAATCACACCAATTGAAATAAATATATCTGCAAAATTAAAAATGAACCAATGAAAATTTCCAATATGAAAATCTATGAAGTCAGGAACAGCTTTGTAAATTATTCTATCAAAAACATTACCTAATGCCCCTCCCAAAATCATTAATAATGAATATTTTTTAAGTCCACTACTTTTAGAAATCATATATAAAATGACAAATACAATTATTAAAATAAAGATCGTTAAAAAATTATACAAATTATTTTCATTAAATGAGAAGAGACCAAAAGCTATCCCTTCATTCCAAATCAAATATATATTCAAAAATTTTGAGGAAAATATTTCAGAATTACCATTAATTTTATCTAAATAAATTACATAAAACTTGGTTAATCTATCCAAAATAAATATGGAGAGAATTATTATTAAATTAAGATAAAAATTGCTATTTATTATTTTGAAATTCATCAAGGATGTCTTGGACAACTAACTTCACTTATTTTCCAACATACAGGACATTTTGTTCCTTTTGCTTTTATGGTTTGTGCACTTGTTTCTAAGTTTTCCTTAAAAGAAATTTCAGCTTTTGATGTAATGCAAAGTTCTGAAAAATCTATATTTTTTGTAATTTCTTCTAATTTTTGATCCAGTTGGATATTTAAGTCTGCCTCTAAACTAGATCCAATTTCTTTATTAGCTCTTTTTTCCTCAATGCTAATATTACAAATATTTCTTATTTTGATTAATTCTAGCCATTTTTGATATAATTTTTCATTTGCAAAGGTATTTGGGAAATCTATAAATTTTTCTAAATGGATACTTTTATTATCTTTTAATAACAATCTGTAAATCTCTTCAGTCGTAAAAGATAAAATTGGTGCAAACCATTTTAACAATGAATTCAAAATTATATTTAGTAGTAATATAGTTGACTTTCTTTTTTTTGAATCTATGGGATCGCAATATAATGCATCTTTTCTTATATCAAAATAAAACGCAGACAGATCTACAGTACAAAAATTTAGTATTTCTTTATACAAATTATGAAAATCGTAATTTTTAAAATATTTTTTAAAATTTACATCTAAAGAGTACAACTTATGTAACATAAATTGTTCAAGTTCTGGTAACTCATTTAATTTTACTTTTTTAAAATCAATTTCCTCAAAATTATCTTTTATGTTGCCAAGCAGATATCTGAATGTATTTCTAATTTTTCTGTAAGACTCTGCATGTTGGTCAAGAATTGAATAATCTATTCTTAAATCTTCAGAATAATTTGATGATGCTACCCAAATTCTTAGTATATCTGCTCCATATTTTTTTAAAATATCTTCTGGAGCAATTACATTTCCTAGAGATTTTGACATTTTCAATCCCTTACCATCCACAACAAATCCGTGGGATAAAATATTTTCAAATGGCGCTCTTCCTCTAGTGCCACATGACTCTAATAATGATGAATGAAACCAGCCTCTATGTTGATCTGATCCCTCTAAATACATTGATGCCGGCCATTTCAAATCTTCTCTTTTTTCAAGAACAAATGAATGCGTAGACCCACTGTCAAACCAAACCTCAACTATATCGCTCAATTTATCATAATCTTTAGCTTTATATTTGGTGCCTAAAAATCTTTGAGGGTCGTCTGAAAACCAACAATCTGAACCCTCTTTTTCGTAAATTGAGGCAATATTTTCATTTACCTCATCGTCGACTAAAATTTCTTTAGTTTTTTTATTTACAAAAATTGGAAGTGGAACGCCCCATACTCTTTGTCTAGACACACACCAATCTGGTCTAGTCTCTATCATTGATTTTAATCTTTCTTTTCCTTTACTAGGATAAAAAGTTGTATCATTAATAGCTTTTAATGCTTTATCTCTTAATTTATGACTTTCCATTGATATAAACCACTGTGGTGTCGCTCTATGAACTAATGGTGCTTTTGATCTCCAAGAATGTGGATAAGAATGTATTAGTTCACCATTTGATAATAATTTTTTTTGTTCTTTAAGTTTTTCAATAACTATAGGGTTTGCTTTAAAAATATGAATTCCTTCAAATAAACTTACATTATTTGTATACTTACCATCTCCATCAACTGTTTCGATAGCTTTAATTCCATTATTTAAACATAAATTAAAATCATCAGGACCATGACTAGGAGCACAATGAACAATTCCTGTTCCCTGCTCAGTTGTCACAAACCTTGCCTGTAACATTGGAATATCATAGTCAAAACCTAAATCTAAAAAAGGATGTCTACAAATAGTTTGCTTTAATTCCTTGCCTTTAAATGTTTTTAATTTTTTATAATTTTTTATTTTACACTCATTGATTACCGACTCCAGTAAGGCTTCAGCAACTATAATTTTTCTATTTTTATAATCATTATCATCATTCAATTCCAAGAGAACATAATCAAGAGCTTCGTTATAAGCCAGTGCTCTATTGGCCGGAATTGTCCAAGGAGTTGTGGTCCATATAATTATTTCACTACCTTCTATGTCTTTTATGTTAGATTTTTTTACAGGGAAAGATGTATAAATTGTATCTGATTTATGATCTTGATATTCAACTTCAGCATCTGCTAAAGCAGTCTTTTCAACTGTAGACCATAATACTGGTTTAAAGCCCCTATATAAACTTCCTTCTTTTAAAAACTTACCTAGTTCTCTTACAATTTGAGCTTCGGCATCAAAACTCATAGTTGAATAATAGTTTTCCCAATCACCAACAACACCTAAACGCTTAAATTGACCTTTATGTACCTCAATCCATTTCTCTGCAAATAACCTACATTCTTTTCGGAATTCTACTATTGGAACATCATTTTTATTTTTTTTATTTTTTTTGTATTGTTCTTCTATTTTCCATTCAATTGGTAAGCCATGACAATCCCATCCTGGAACATAGATAGAATCTTTACCATCCATTTGGTGAAATTTTACAATTATATCTTTTAAAATTTTATTAAGAGCAGTTCCCATATGAATATTACCATTTGCATATGGCGGTCCATCATGAAGAATAAATTTTTCTTTTCCCTTGCTGGAATTTCTCAATTCCTTGTAAAGATTTATCTTTTGCCAATATTCTAGGATTTCTGGCTCCCTTACGGGTAAATTAGCTTTCATTGAAAAAGCTGTTTTTGGGAGATTTATTTGGGAATTACTCATTTAGTTTTTTTTGCAATATTTAAATCTTTTTTAATTTGAGACTTTAATTGATTAACATTTTTAAATTTTTTTTCTTTTCTAATAAACTTTATAAACTCAACTGTTAAGAGTTTATTGTAAAGATTTCCAGAATAATTAAATAAATGAACTTCTAATAAGATTTTTTTCTGATTAAATGTTGGTCTATATCCAAGATTTGCTATTCCCATTAAATATTTGGAATTATTCGACTTTAGCACTTTTACAGCATACACACCTGGCATTGCCAAGACATAATCTTTAATATCAATGTTACATGTTGGAAAACCAATTTTTTTACCCAACTGTCTTCCCTTTTGTACAACTCCTTCAATTGTCCATTTTCTACTCAATAAATTATTAGCTTTATTTAATTTTCCTCTTTCTAAATAGGTCCGAATTAAAGAAGACGAAATCACTTTTTTTTGTTTTATGAGTGGTGTTGGTTTTATCAGAACATAATTAAATTTTAATTGATTTTTTAATAGCAAACTAACATTTCCCTCTCTTTTGTTTCCAAACCTAAAGTTATTACTTACAAATATAAATCTAGAATTTAACTTTTTAAATAGAATTTCTTCAATAAATTTTATAGATTTGACTTTAGAAAACCTTTTATCAAATTTTTTTGTTATAATAAAATCTACCCCTTGATTTTTTAATAATTTTATTTTTTGACCTAAATTTGTAAGTTTAAAATTTTTAATTGATTTATTAAAAAACATTTTTGGCATAGGATCAAAGTTAATAACACCAATTTTAACATTGTGTTTTTTTTTATATAATTTTGCTAATTTGAATAATTTTTGATGTCCTGAATGTACCCCATCAAAATTACCAATTAAAATAATTGATCCCTTATGAACTTGTTTAACTTTAAAATTTTTATATAAAATTACCATCTTAAATCTGACTGAATGTAATTTACGATTGTTTCATACTGTTTTGATATTTCATTAATGCCTTTTTCATTTATTTCATTTTTATGAATTCCATTTGAAATTAATAGTGAATCATAGTTTAATAAATTTGCACCTTTAATATCTGTATTAAGATTATCTCCAATAGCTAAAACTCGTTTATTTTTATTTTCAATCGACAAATTATAAACCTCAGCATATGGTTTGCCAAAATAAATTACTTTACCACCTAACTTTTCAAAAACCATTGCTACTGAACCTGCGCAAAGTTCTCTTTTATCACCTTTATCAACAATTAAATCTGGATTGGTACATATCATTTTTTTATTTAAATAATTTTCAAAAAGTTTTTTATAATAAATTAAGTCATCTTCGTTTTCAAATAAGCCTGTACATAATAAATAATCAGCTTCTGATATTTTATCTTTTTTATTGTCTACAAAGTCTTTAAAAAGGTCATTATCTTTAGGTGGACCAACATGAAAAAAATATTCTTTTTTGTGATTTAGTTTTAAAAATTTTAAAGCTGCTTCTCCAGAAGTGAATACGTTTTTTTGAAATAATTTATCCATACCCATATTGCTCAAAAAAGTTTGAACAGGCAAATTTGGTCTTGGTGCATTTGTCAAAAGAACGAATTCTTTTTTTAGATTTTTTAGTTGATGAAGTGTTTGAATTGCATAAGCATTGAGTTTTAGCCCATTATGAATAACCCCCCATAAATCTATGTAAAATAAATCATAATTATCAACAATAGAGCGTAGACCATTTAAATCTAAATTTTTTGTCATAATTTAAGGTATAAACTATAAAATCCTCAATTTCCTAGCATTATTAGCATGTAATCGAATATCTAATCTTGAAATAGACAGCGTAATATCTATATGAAGTCAATATTTATATAGAATTATAAAGGAGATTTATGAAGTTCAAACCGTTACACGACAGAGTGTTAATTGAAGTATTAGACAGCAGTGAAAAAACTGCAGGTGGAATTATTATCCCAGATACCGCTCAAGAAAAACCTCAAGAAGGAAAAGTAGTTGCTATTGGTGGTGGTGCAAAAACAGAAGATGGAAAGTTAATTCCAATGGATGTTAAAGTTGGAGACAAAGTTTTATTTGGCAAATGGTCAGGTACTGAAGTCAAAATCGATGGCAAAGAATACAGCATAATGAAAGAGTCAGACATTATGGGTATTTCAGGTAAGTAATTTAATTAAAAGGAGAAAATAATATGGCAAAACTAATTAAATTTGACGCCGAAGCAAGGGCGGCAATGATGAGAGGTGTAAATATTTTAGCTGACACTGTTAAAGTAACTTTGGGTCCAAAAGGAAGAAATGTTGTAATGGATAAATCTTACGGTGCCCCAAGAATTACAAAAGATGGTGTATCAGTCGCAAAAGAGATTGATCTTGATGATAAGTTTGAGAACATGGGTGCTCAAATGGTAAAAGAAGTTGCTAGCAAAACTAATGAGGAAGCTGGAGATGGAACAACCACTGCAACTATTTTAGCTCAAGCAATTGTAACAGAAGGTGTTAAGTATGTAACTGCTGGAATGAATCCAATGGATGTCAAAAGAGGAATTGATTCTGCTGTAGAAGCTGTAAAAGAAAATCTTATTTCATCTGCTAAAAAAGTTAAAGATAGTGATGAAATAGCTCAAGTTGGTACAATTTCATCAAATGGTGATAAAGAAATTGGTTCAATGATTGCTAAAGCAATGCAAAAAGTTGGTAACGAGGGTGTTATCACTGTTGAAGAAGCAAAAGGAATCGATACTGAGTTAGATGTTGTTGAGGGTATGCAATTTGATAGAGGTTACTTATCACCATACTTTATAACTAACAGTGATAAGATGACTACAGAGTTAGATAATCCTTATATTTTACTTCATGAGAGTAAACTAACAAACTTACAACCAATGGTTCCTCTTTTAGAAGCAGTTGTGCAATCTGGAAGACCGTTAATGATTATTTCTGAAGATGTTGAGGGTGAAGCTTTAGCAACTTTGGTAGTAAACAAATTAAGAGGTGGTTTAAAAGTTGTGGCTGTAAAAGCTCCAGGATTTGGTGATAGAAGAAAAGCGATGCTTGAAGATATTGCTATTCTAACTGGTGGACAAGTAATTTCTCAAGATTTAGGAATTAAACTTGAAAACGTAAAACTTGAGGATCTTGGATCTTGCAAAAAAATTAAAGTTGATAAGGACAATAGTACTATTGTAAGTGGCAGTGGTAAAAAATCAGATATCGAAGCAAGATGTGGATCTATTAAACAACAAGTTGATGAAACAACTTCTGACTATGATAGAGAAAAACTTCAAGAGAGACTTGCTAAACTTGCAGGTGGTGTTGCAGTTATTAAAGTTGGTGGTGCAACCGAAGTTGAAGTTAAAGAGAGAAAAGACAGAGTTGAAGATGCGTTAAACGCTACAAGAGCTGCTGTTGAAGAAGGCATTGTAACAGGTGGTGGATGTGCTCTTCTTTATGCCGCTCAAGACCTTGAAAAAGTTAAAGCTAGAGGAGATGATCAAAAGGCTGGCGTGGAACTTGTAAGAAAAGCTTTAGAAGCTCCAATTAGACAAATTACTAAAAATGCTGGTGTAGACGGTTCAGTGGTAGTAGGTAAATTGTTAGAGCAAAAGAAAAAGACACATGGCTATGATGCACAAAGTGAAGAATATTGCGATATGTTTGCTAAAGGTATCATTGATCCTGTAAAAGTTGTAAGGACAGCTTTACAAGATGCCGCTTCAATTTCTGGGTTATTAGTAACTACAGAAGCAATGATTGCTGATAAGCCTGAAGAAAAAGACGCTGCAGGAGGTGGAATGCCTGGAGGAATGCCTGGAGGAATGGGCGGTATGGGTGGCATGGGTGGCATGGGAATGTAACCTCTTTTCAAACAATTTAGTTACCTAGAAAAATTTAAAAACCCCTAGAACAAAGTTCTGGGGGTTTTTTTTATTTCTAAATTAGAAAATGTAACTTAAAATATTCCATTACTTTTCTTTAAAGTAAAAATAATGAAAAACTATAATCCAGAAATTGATGGCTTAAGAGCAATAGCAGTATTAACTGTAATTTTATATCATATAGAAATTATTGTTTTTGAAAACATAATTTCGAAGAGTGGTTTTATTGGTGTAGATATATTTATTGTTATATCTGGTTTTGTTATAACTAGATTATTTTTCAAAAAAGATTTTTCTTATACTATATTTGTTGAAAGACGATTAAGAAGATTATTTCCAGCTTTGTTATTCCTAATTTTAATCACTACTTTAATATCTTATTTTTTATTGTTGCCACAACATTTTATGAATTTAGGTCAAAGTATTGTAGCAAATATTTTACTTATTTCGAATTTCTTGTTTTATTATCAAACAGATTACTGGGATTATGCAGTATTTACAAAGCCTTTGCTACATACATGGACTATCGCACTTGAATTTCAATTTTATATTTTTATATGCTTAATTTTCTTGATATTTAAAAAAAATTTAACAAAAGTAATTCTTACTTTTTTTTTTATAAGTTTAATATTACTTATATTTTCTAATAAAATTAGCTTTGAAGTAAATTTAAGAGAACTAAATCTCAATAATTATTTTTTAATATTTACTAGATTATGGGAATTTTTGATGGGTTCTATTGTTGCCTTAATTTTAAATAATAAAAAATATGAAAAAGAATTATCAACTAAGAAATATTTAAACAACATTGGATTAATTCTAATTTTATTTTCATTAGTGACGATAGAAACTCCAAAAAACTTTCCTAATTTACTGACGTTTATACCTGTTTTTGGAACTTCACTTGTACTTTTGGCAAATAATAAGCACAGTTCTCATGTTTTATTAAACAACTCTATTTTAGTTCATTTGGGTAAGGTATCTTATTCTTTGTATTTATGGCATTTTCCAATCATAATATTTTTTCTATATAATTTTAATTTTGAATTAAATATTTGGAATAAAATTTTAGCATTAATAATTGTGTATTTTGTGTCACTAGGATCCTACAAATATATAGAAACACCTTTTTTTAAGAAAAGCATTTTGACTAATAAAAATTTTATAAAATTGCTTTCAATTTTTTTGATGATAATCTTTTTATTAGGTAGTTTAATTGCAAATAATATTATTAAATCCCAATCATATTCTGAGTACAATAATATAATACAGAGTTTTCCAGAATATAATTTATTTGATACGAAAGGTCCAAAAAGAGATATAAAGAATAATCAATTTACAAATAGTAAAAAAATCAAAATTTTAGTATGCGGAGACTCTCACGGTGCTGACCTTGCAATGTCTCTACAGTCTAACAAAAATATTTTAAGTAAATTTGAAATAGAATTTATAGATTTTCTTAAATGTATAAATCAAGAGCCATTATTAATTAAAAATGCTGATTATATATTATCTTCAATACAAATTAGTGGAAGAAATGGTCTGACTTACAAAAATATAAAAAAATTATACGACATAGTTGAAAATAAAAATAATAAAAATTTTATAATAGTTGGCGCAACTCCTGAGTTCCAAACAGATAGTGATTTACTTCTAAATTATTTAGTAATTACAAAAATTAAAAAAAAAGATATTATTAAAAATATTAATAATATTAATACTTTTTATTTTGTGAATAAAAAAAAATTTATTGAAAAAGTTAACAAAAAACTTTCACAAATTTCAAAAGAATTAAAAGTGGGTTATTTGGATAAGTTTGATTATATTTGTGAATTAGAAAATGAAAAATGTTTTGGTGTTGACTCTGATGGAAATAAAAACTTTATTGACTATTCGCATTTAAGTAAAAATGGAAGAATTTTTTTTGGAAAAAAGATCGAAGAGATAAATTGGTTAAAATTAGACTAATATAATTTTTTATATGTCAAAACGATATAGCGGAAAATCCTTTAAAGACTCTAGCATAAAAAAAAAACCAAAATTAAGTTTTAAAGAAAAAAGAAAACTTAAAAAGGAAAAGCAAAAAAAAGTAAATTAAACATAAAATTAAATAAAATACTCAATAAATATTAGTTTTTTTTAAGTTTTAAAAATTAATTAAATATGTATAAGAACCACATTTTATGACAAATGATATAAGAAACATCACTATTATTGCTCATGTAGACCATGGCAAAACTACTTTGATTGATAATCTAATGAAGCAAAGTGGATCATTTAGAGAAAATGAAGTTATTGATGAAAGATTAATGGACTCTGGTGAACTTGAAAAGGAAAGAGGAATTACAATTTTGGCCAAACCTGCCTCAATAAATTGGAAAGATACAAGAATAAATATAATTGATACCCCGGGTCACAGAGACTTTGCTGCAGAAGTTGAGCGAGTTTTAAGTATGGCTGATGGTGCTCTGCTTCTTATAGATTCTGCTGAAGGAGTAATGCCTCAAACAAAATTTGTATTATCTAAAGCTTTAAAACAAGGTCTTAAACCAATTGTTGTAATAAATAAACTCGATAAAGCTGATCAAAGAGCTAACGAAGTATTAGATGAAACATTTGATTTATTTGTAAGTCTTGATGCGAATGAAGAGCAATTAGATTTCCCTGTTTTATACGCAAGTGGCAGATCTGGCTGGGCAGACACAGAGGTGGAAGGACCTAGAGAAAATTTAAACCCACTTTTAGATTTAATACTCAATCACGTAAAACCTGCAAAGTTTGAAAAAGAAAAATCTTTTGCTATGTTATCAACACTTCTTTATGCTGATAGTTTTTTAGGACGAAGCCTAGTAGGTAGGATTAATCAAGGAACTGCTAAAGCTAATCAATCAATAAAAGCAATTAATCTGAAGGGTGAAAAAGTTGATGAAGGGAAACTTACTAAAATTTTCAGATATGAGGGAACAAAAAAAGTGCCTATTGAAGTTGGTGAGGCTGGAGATATTGTAGTAATTGCAGGATTAGAAAAAGCTAATGTTGCTGATACTATTTGTGATTTAGAGGTAAATGAACCCATTTCAGCAACCCCAATAGATCCTCCTACGATGTCTATCACGATAACTGTTAACACATCTCCTCTTGCAGGAAAAGAAGGTAAAAAACTTACAAGTACTCAAATTAGAGATCGACTAATTCTTGAGGCTCAGAATAATGTGGGAATTACTTTTTCTGAAAACGATGGAAATGACTCATTTGTTGTAAGTGGTAGAGGTGAGCTTATGTTAGAAATTTTACTTACTCAAATGAGACGGGAAGGATTTGAAATGACTGTCAGTCCACCTAAGGTTTTGTATCAAATAGGTGAAAGTGGAAAAAAACTTGAGCCAATAGAAGAAATTACAATGGATTTAGACGAAGAATTCTCATCAAAAGTAATAGACTCGATGAATAGACGAAAAGGTAAATTAATAGATTTAAAAGATACTGGTAAAGATAAAAAAAGACTAATTTTTCATGCCCCAACCCGAGGGCTAATGGGTTACACAAGTAGATTTTTGACTCTCACTAAAGGTAATGGAGTTATTAATAGAATTTTTCATAGCTATGGGCCTTTTGAAGGTGAAATGGAAGGAAGAAGAAACGGCGCCTTAATAGCAATGGAGCAAGGTAAAGCAGTGGCTTTTGCTATATTTAACTTGCAGGCCAGAGGTGAAATGTTCGTAACACATAATGACCCTGTCTATCCTGGAATGATAGTTGGATTATCTCCAAAACCAGGGGATATGATAATCAATGTTATGAAAGGGAAAAAATTAACAAATATGAGAACACAGGGTACTGATGAAAACGTTGTTCTCACTCCAGTAAGAAAAATGTCTATTGCGGAGCAACTAAGTATGCTTAATACTGATGAAGCATTAGAAATTACCCCTGAGTCTTGTAGATTAAGAAAATCTATTCTTGATCCTCATGAGAGAAAGAGAAGTGAAAAATCTGGAGCAGCAGCCTAACTAAAAATTTTATTAACAATAAATAATCCAAAAGCAACACAGGGTCCAATTCCAAAAGCAAAAATCAAAGTTCCAACACCTACCGTTCCACCTAGATACCATCCAATTATTACAACTGAAATTTCTAAACATGCTCTGACTAAAGCAATAGGTAAGTTTGTTATTTTTGTTAAACCAGTCATTAATCCATCTCTTGGACCTGGTCCAAGATTCGCAACTAAATAAATACCACTTCCTATTCCAACCAGCATTACAGAAAATATTGCTAATAAATATTTTGACATATTAGATGAGGGTGGATCAAAAAAATATAAAGTAACATCAATCATTCCAGAAATAATAATTATATTAAAAATTGTTCCTAGGCCTGGTTTCTGTCTAAGAAATATCCAGAAAAAAAGTACACTTACGCTAACTAGAAATGTTGCTGCACCGATAGACAATTTAGAATTTTTTGATATTCCCTCTGCTAGTACAGACCAGGGAGAATTTCCTGTAGTTGACAATATTAATAATCCCTCTCCAAAACCAAAGATAATTAAACCGAAAATTAAAAAAAATGATGTTGAAAATTTTGGTTTGAAGTTAAAGGTTTTATCTGAGCTCCAATATACTTTAGGAATATTTTTAATAGATAAAAACATATTATACTGCTAGTTATAAAATTGTTAATACATGCTTATAATGAAAAAGATTACAATCAGCATCATATTTATTTTAATTTCTTTTGGCTCATATGCTCATATTGGTCATTACAGTAACTATAAAAAAATTGAGATGGAAATTTTGAGAAATAATGAATTGATTGGATATAATTATTATTTTTTTTCAAAAAAAAACAACATTACTCTAGTGACCAACCAATTCAAATTTGAGGTTAAACTTTTGGGAGCAACAGTTTTTGAAGTAGAGGGTATTGGAGAAGAAAAATATTTGAAAGACCAATTGATTTCTTTTAACTCAAAAACTCAACAGAATAAAAAAGAAAAGTTTGTAAACTTAACTTTAAACAAAGAAACAAAAAAATTTGATATTATGGGCTCTTCTTTCTCTGGTGAAGCTCCCCTTGAAAATGTTATTGGTAACTGGTGGAGTCATAAAATATTGCAAGCTAGTAGCCAAATAAGCCCAATATCAGGTAGTATAAAAGAACAGATAGTTACTTTTGTTGGAAAAGAAAAAATTATAATTAATGGTGAAGAATATGAGACTGATCATTTCAAATTAACCTCTAAAGATATGGCACTTCCAGATGATAAAAGATTAAACTTTGATATTTGGTTGGATAAAAAAACTTCTTTAATAGTAAAAGTTACTTATCAAAGAATGGGAAATTGGGAATATAGATTAAAAAATTATGAGTAATTTATCTATTTATTTTCTTATATAGATCGTTTGCACTTATCCATCCTGACTCAAATCTTGGTCCATTAAACCAATCTGCACATACACCTAAATTTAATTTAGAATTCCAATAACTTTTTAATTTTAAAGGGTTTGAATTTGAAGAATACATCCATCCATGATTTAACGAAAAAAGTATTTTTGTTCGCTTTATTCCTGATAATTGAAAAAATTTATTGATCAAAATTTTGGAATTAATTTTTTTATTTACTTTATTTTGTTTTATTTTTTTATTTGCCCAATTAAAAGTACTTTGTAACGTCCAAAGATCAGTTTTACTCTTAAATCTTTTCTTGCTATTTTCATAACCAGCCCAACCTAAAATTTTATCATTAAATAAAAAACTACTTAAATTTAAATTAGTTTTTTTTATTTCTATTAAAACAGTGATATTAGCATCCATCTTAATTTTTTCTCTGATGAAAGAATTTTGAATATATTTTTTAGATAATTTTTTTAATTGAGGAAATGGACATGTTAAAATTAAATTTTCATAAGTCTTAATCATTCCATTGCTAAATGTTAAATTCCATTTTTTATTTGAAAAACTTATTTTTTTAAGCTCGCTCTGAAAATTACAGTTAATATCCTTTAATAGATATTTGCTAATATCGCTATTTCCTTTTGTGCCAATAATCTTGATGTGCTTTTTGTTTTCTTTTTTTTTGTTACTTAAAAATTTGTGATTTCCAACCCAAAGTTTTAGTATTTTTTTCTCTATAAGCATTTTAGTAAACTTCTTAAACTCCAAACTTTTAGGAGAAAAATATTGAGCCCCATGGTCAAATCCTCTCTTTTCATCTAATCTTTTGAATGAAGATCTGCCACCAAGTCCTCTTGCCTTATCATACAAATCTACAGAGTGTTTTTTGCTTAGAAGATTAGCGATAGTCGCTCCAGAAATTCCTGAGCCAATAACACAAAATTTTCTCATTTACCAGCAACTGTCATGCCTTCAATCATCATGGTTGGTGAGTTCGTAGAATATTCAAAATCTAAATCATTTGCTAAAAATATATTTTTAAACATATCCTTAAAATTTCCTGCAATTGTTATTTCACTAACAGGATATTTAAATTCACCATCTTCAACCAAAAAACCTGTTGCACCTACTGAGTAGTCTCCCGTTACTAAATTACTTCCATGACCTATAGTTTCAGTAACATAAATACTTTTTGAATTACTCTTTAACAATTTCTCAAAATTTACTTTTCCATTTTCTAAGTATAAATTTGTAGTTCCTCCTGCTCTTCCATTAGATTTTAAGTTTAATTTTTTGCCATTGTAAGTGTCTATAAGATAATTTTTTAATATGCCCTGTTCCACCAGATTTAAGGTTTCAGATTTTACTCCCTCTGCATCAAAATTTCGGGACCCTAAACCTTTGATAATATCCGGCTTATCAACAATATTTATTCCGTCAGAAAATACCTGTTTATTTATTTTGTCCTTAAGGAATGATGTTCCTCTTGCAATGGCTGAAGATGATATAGCACCTGCAAAAGCATTTAAAATATTTTTAGCAATTCTTTTATCAAAAATTATACTTAATTTTTCGCTTCCTATTTTATCTGGACCAAGTTTTCTTATTGTTTGATGACTTGCTAATTTACCAAGAACTTTTGGATCTTTTATTTCACTAAAAAATCTTTTACTGGAATATTCATAGTCTCTCTCCATACTTTTCTCATCTTTAGCGACTGTTACACATGAAGCTGAAAATGATGATTTTTTAAAACTCCCACAAAAGCCATCACTATTTGCTAAAAGATAATTTGATTTATTTTCAGTAAAACTAGACTCTGTATTAATTATTTTTTTATCTTCAGACGCTGTATCTTCTAGCTCTTTTAAATAATTAATTTTTTTTTCATTTTTTACGTGAGTTTCATCAAATAAATTTAAATTTTTTATGTCTTTTGCTAATAGATTTTTATCTGGCAACGAATTAAATTCATCCTCTGGTGTATTTTTTGTAGTTTCAAAACATTTTTCAATAAGATTTTTTAAATTATCATCTAATAAATTTGAGGAAGAAATTGAAGATTTTTTTTTACCTATGTAAGTATCAATACTAAATGCTAAATCATCAGATCTATTAGACTCATCTAATTTTTTGTTTCTAAAGTTAACAGTTTCTGAGACTCCATGTCCTATCGTTACACTAGCATCAGTTGCTCCAAGTTTTTTTGCTATATCTAAACAAAAAGAAGCTTTAGCATCTAAAAACTTGTGATCTTTAATCATTACTTAAAGCTTTGTTCCACCAACTGTCATCTTATCAATTAGTATGGATGGCTGCGCTACACCGACTGGAACTCCTTGACCTGCTTTTCCACAAGTTCCAATACCTGGATCCATTTTCATGTCATTACCAACCATTGAAACTTCTTTTAAAATTGATGGTCCATCTCCTATTAAGGTTGCACCTTTTATTGGTGAGCCAATTTTTCCATTAACAATTTCATAGGCCTCTGTACAATTAAAAACAAATTTTCCTGAGGTAATATCTACTTGTCCGCCCCCAAAGCTCACAGCAAAAATACCTTTGTCAACAGATTTGATCATCTCATCTTGGGTTTGATTGCCACTTAACATCATAGTATTTCTCATTCTAGGTAAAACTACGTGTCGATAGTTTTCTCTTCTTCCTGAACCAGTTGATCTAGTATTCATTAAACGTGCATTTAATCTGTCTTGCATAAAGTTTTTTAAAATTCCATTTTCTATTAAAACCGTTCTTTCAGTTGGTGTACCTTCGTCATCTATAGTAAGACTACCTCTTCTATTATCTATCGTGCCATCATCGACAATTGTGACCCCTTCACTTGCAACTTTTTGCCCCATAAGGTTATGAAATGCTGAAGTTTTTTTTCTATTAAAATCACCCTCTAAACCATGTCCTATAGCTTCATGAATAAGTATTGCTGGCCAACCTGGTCCTAAGACTACTTTCATTTCACCAGCTGGTGCAGGTTTACTTTCTAAATTTACTGAAGCAATTCTAAAAGCCTCTTCACACACACTTTTCCAATTATCATTTTTTAGATAATCATCATAAGACTGTCTGCCTCCAATACCATACACACCTGTTTCTTTTCTGCCATTTTTTTCAAGCATTACGGAAACATTAAATCTAATTAATGGTCTAATGTCTGTAATTGCCTCACCACCTGATCTGATTATTTCAATTGATTTATGTTCACCTAAAAAATTTGCTGTAACCTGTTTTACAGCTCGATCTTTTTTTCTTAAATAATCGTTAACTTTATTTAAAACTTCCAGCTTTGAATTTAAAGTTTTTTGTTCTATGGGATTTATATCATTATAAAATTTTTTATTAGATTTTGGTATCTCGCTCTTATAAGTACCTTTAATTGATTTAAGTGTTGACTGAAGATTTTCTGCTGAATTTTTCAAAGATTCCTTTGATATTTCATTTGAGTAGGAGTAAGCAACTACTTCCTCTGAGACAGCCCTAAATCCAAAACCTAAGTCTGAACTATAATTTGAGCTCTTAATTTTATTGTCATCTAAGACTATCGACTCTGACTTTGAGTCCTCTAAATACAACTCTCCATCGTCACAATTTTTTAAAGTATCTGAGACTATATTTTCAGCATCTTTTCTTACTAAATCGGATTTATCGAAGAAATTACTCATAAGCATTACATAAAGGTTTAAATTTTCTTTTCAACTGCTCTTTTTACACATGTACAATAATCTGCTAAAAGATAATCATTAAATTATGAAAGTATATTTCAACAATTCCTGTAAAATTTGTAGATCTGAAATCAATTTATATAAAAAAGAAAAAATAGAAGAGATAGATTGGATTGATATTACTAATAATGAACTAGCAGAAAAAGAGACTGATAAAGATGACAAGCAGCTCTTAAGACGATTACATGTAAAAGATAATGATAAAGTTTTAGAAGGAGCTGAAGCTTTTTTATATGTTTGGCAGAAAATACCTAAATATAGATTTTTATATAAATTTTTTAAACTTCCAATAATTTTTACAATTTTTAATTATGGATATGAAATTGTTGCTTATTTTCTATATCTCAAAAATAAAAAACAACTAAAAAATTAAGCTAAAAAAAATATCATAATTTCACTTAACAAAGACATTGAAAGCATAAACATTATTAAAACAATTGAGTACATCAATGTTATAATTTTATTTCTTTTTCTTCTCAATTTAACGAACTCTTTATCATCTAAATCTGAAAAGTCTCTCACACCAATTACGGGATAATCATAACTCCATCTCCAAGTTGATTGGCCTAATCTTGGATCCAAACTGTTAAAATATCTTATCCAGGATAGAACATAGGTTAAGATTATGAATAGAGCTGCAAATAAAATTAATCCAAAAAGCATTATTGATAGTACTGAATATATTTAGAGATATTAATTGCCATTTTTGCCTCTTTTTCTCCCAATAAGCTGAGTTAAAGAGTCTACCATAGTGTCTGAAGCCTTAAAAATTTCATTATTTTTGAATTCATGAGAGATATTTTTTTCAGGATTTGTTTTGTCTTCAATCACTATACCTTCGTCTGGTGAATTATTTTTAATGTATATCAATAATAACCATTCATCATCAGCTGCTTCATCCCATTTAACAAAAATCTCACCTGTCTCAAATCTTCTATCGATACATCTGAAAATCGACATATGTCTTGTTACATGTCTTTTGTTTAATTGGAAAACTAAACTACTTGCACTTCTGTAAAAACTTTCTAAAGAAAATTCTATTTTTTGTCTAGCTATTGTGTATTCTTTTTCTTTTTTAAGAAGCGTTTCTCTGTCTTCATCTCCTTGAATTTTTACTCCTAGAGCCTCCACCCTTTCCTTAATTTTTTGGTCTCTTATTACACGATATTTCTCTTTTAATTTTTCTATTCTTTGTTGAAGACCTGCATAATCCTCCCTTTTCTCTTTTAGCGAAATTTTTTCAAGTTTTTCTAATTCTTTAACTTCTCTAACTCTAAATTTTTCAATTTGTTTATCTAATCTTAATTTTTGTAAAAATTGTTTTTGTTTCTCAGCCTGTTCAATTCTTAATAATGCTTGCTCTTTTCGTAAGAATAATTTTATGTCTTTTGTTCTTTGTTTTTCAATTTTGATTTCTTCTTTTAATGTCTGTTCTTTTAATTTAAATTTTAAATCTTCTTGTTTTTGTTTTTCCTCTGCTCTCTTGATTTTTTCTAGTCTTTCGTTTTCTTGTTTTTCTACTTTTATTCTTCTGGCTTCATCTTTTTTAATTACTCTGTACTGATCGATAGTATTAGCAATTTTATCAAAAAAACTTTGAATATATTTTTCAAAATTTAAATTTAATTTTATTTTAAATTCAGGCTTAAGTGAATTTTGAAAATTAATTAGTTTTAAAATAAAACTATCTTCTTTTTTTACTTTGATAGGGATAAATTTTTTAACTTTTTTGTAACTCTTAACTTTATCTTTTTTTAATTTATTTTTTATTTTAGAATTATTTTTTTTTATTTTTTTTCTTAGTATTTTAGTTTTCCTAATATTTTTATTTTTAACCTTTTTTTTAATTTTTTTTGATTTTTTTGATTTTTTTGATTTTTTTGATTTTTTTGATTTTTTTTTCATTTCAAGAAGATTTATATCTATCAATAATTTATTGATAAATATAGTCTCTTGTAACTGGAGTAGATCTGTAATTTTTTGTCAGTTGAAATTGATAAACGACTTGATCACCCCATTTAAATGCCATCTCACAACCTGCAAGATAGAATTCCCACATCCTAAAAAATCTTTCATCAAACATTTGAATTATTTTATCCTTATTTTTAAGACAGTTTTCTTTCCAATGTCTCAGGGTATGAGAGTAATGAAGTCTTAAAACTTCAATATCCGCAACAATCAATCCAGCTTTTTCAATTGGTGTAGTAACTTCACTTAAGCTTGGCGTATATCCTCCTGGAAAAATATATTTTGTAATCCATGGATGTGGATCCCGGGGTGGATTTACTGATCCAATTGTATGAATTAGCGAAACCCCGTCATCTTTAAGCATTTTTTCAACCTGAGTGAAAAATTTACGATAAAATTTTCTTCCAACATGTTCAAACATTCCAACACTAACTATTCTATCAAATTTTTCATTAAGCTCTCTGTAATCCATTAGCTTGAAGTTTAGTTGATTTTCAAGATTCAGCTCTTTTGCTTTATTTTTACAATAATTAAATTGATTTTCAGATAATGTTATTCCAGTCACTTCACAATTAGCACTTTTGGCTATGTCAATTGCTAGTGATCCCCATCCGCAACCAATATCTAAAACTTTTTGATTTGGCTTAATGTTCAACTTTTTGATAATGTGTTGTATTTTGTTATTTTGAGCATCCTCCAATGTGTCATCCTCATTTTTAAAATAAGCACAAGAGTATTGTCTTTTTGGATCTAAAAATAAATCATATAAATCGTCTGAAATATCGTAGTGGTGAGAAACATTCATTTTAGATTTTTTTATAAAATTAAAATTTGTTAAATATCTGTAAGATCCTCTTAATCTATTTATTAAATAACTAAAAAAATTAAGATCTCCTCTTCCAAAGTTCATAAGCGCAAGATCCAAAAAATCTGTAAGTGTACCATTTTCTATTACAACTTCACCATCTGTATATGCTTCACCGAAATAAAGATCAGGATGAAATAATAATTTGTAATGAAGATTTTTGTTTAATATTTTTAATTTAATAGGATTCTCTTTTTTTGGATTTCCAATAATGTAACTTTTTGAATTAGCATCAACTAATATAAAACCATCTTTCTTAAAAACACTATTTAAAAATCTTGCAAGTTGCATATTAAGCTGCCAGAGATGATTCGGTTGAAAAATTTAACCTTTCCAAATTAGTATTTAATTCTTCTGCCTCACCAGAATTTAAAATACTTAAAGGAGGTAATAGATTTTTGTAAGATGAATTATTTTTTCCAAAATATGTGTGAAGTCCTGATATTAGATTATATTTTTCAAAAGCACTTCTAACATTACATAATTTTTGATTGGCTTTTTGCTCATTTCCATTTTGAAAATCATCATAAACTTTTCTTGCTAATCCTGAAGTTGCATTGCAAGTTGCCGTAATAATGCCTGAACAGCCTAGTTGAAGCCCTTTTAATAATTTGGACTCTGATCCTGGTAAAACCGAAAAATTATCTATTTTTAAATTTTCAAACAAATTATATGAACTGTCTTTCACTCCAACAATATTATTTGGATATTTTGATACAAGCTTTTCAACACACTCAATACTAAATTTATAACCACATAATTTTTCGAAATTATAAAGAATTATTTTACTATCAGGAATTGCTTCAGCTATTTTACTATAAAATTCTATAACCTCTTTATCACCATACTTGTAATAAGCTGGGGGCATTATTAAAAATTTTTTGAAATTTAAAGATTTAGCAACACTCATTAAATTTATAGTTTCTCCTAATGAATTTAATCCAGTTCCAATAATATATTTCTCTTTATATTTGCTTTGTGCTAATTGATTTAAAAGACCTATTTTTTCTGAAACAGGAATTAACTGAGCCTGGCCGGTGCTTCCAAAAATTGCAGACCCATGACAACCATTATCTATAACCATTTCCGCATGGTTGATGGTTTTTTCAATATTTAATGTCAAATCATCATTTAAAATTGACATAGAAGCAGCATATATTCCACTAATTTTGCTCATATTGAAAATTTATATAAAAAAACTGATTAGTAAAGTTTATAAATTACTTGTGAAAATATTAGCAATTCAAAATAAAATGGGCATTGGTGATACGGTAATTTATCTTCCATTTATCAAAGAAATATCCAGAAAGTTTAAATCTCCAGTTAGTTTGCTCACAAAAAAAAGTACAAAAGCAGAGGAATTTTTAAATCAAACAACCTATATCGATCAAATAATTTACCAAAAAAAAAATGATGGAATATTAGACTCCATTAAATTAGCGGGAGAACTAAATAAATATAATTTTGAAAAAGTTTTTATTTTTAATTCCTCGTTAAGATTTAATTTGATCTCAAGATTGGCAGGTATTAAAAAAATTTATCAATATCCCCTATTTGAAAAAAAAAATCAGCATATCATTGATGCTGCAAAAAAATTAATCAAAGATAATTTGGGTATTGAAGTTAATGAAAATCCTGAAATTCAAATTAACAAAAACTTAATTAGAGAAGCATCTGAAAAGTTAAATATTAAACCAGATGAAATTAATATCCTGCTTGCTATTGGTGGCTCTGGACCAACAAAAAGAATTCCTGCAAAAACCTTTTTAGAATTTATGAAAAAAATTAAAAATATGAAAAAATGTAGATTTTTTCTAGCTACTGGTAAGGATGAAGGTGAACAGAAAATATTAAATGAAATCTTAAATACTGAATTCAAAGACCAATGTGTTGCATTAGACAACTATTCAATTAATGAAACTTTACCATTGATAAAAAATTGTAATATAGCAATTTGCAATGATACTAGCTTTGCACATTTATCGTCAGCTCTTGGTGTTAAAACTATTACATTAATGGCCGACACTCCTTTAATTTATGGATCTTATTCAACAAATATGTATCCAATTATACCTGACGGTATGCAAATGGTCTCTCATAATACATTGGGTAAAGATAAAATAAATTCAGAAAAAATAGTCAGTAAATTTATATCAATATTGTCTTAAGAAATATCTTGAAGAACAATTTCTTTAGCTTCATTTACTATAGTTGATAATCTTGCAGTCTCTGGAGAGACATCAGGATGAATTTTTTTTTGAATTTTTAAATAAGCTTTATTAACAATTTCTTTAGTAGGTTTATTTGTAATATCTAAATTTAATATTTTATATGCTTCTGAAACAGATAATGTTGATGAATTATTGCTCATAGATTGATTAAAAGAAAATCTTCCAGAATTTCTTAAAGTTTTAATAAGTCTATAAAGTGAAAGCATTTGAATTAAGGACAAACCTTTAAGTTTTACAAGAGCTAGACTTGCTAATGTTAAGGGTAATGTTAGTAAAAATTTTCCTCCAATGGCAAATAATACTGCGAAAATCACTAATAGTAGAATTGATAGTAATCTTAGTCCCCTTGACATTTTATTAAGAGCAGCATTAGAGAACCATCTTAATAAAAAATATAAAATAATTAAAATTAACAGTGTATAAATTATAATATTCATATATTTCCTAGAGCAAATGAAAGTACCATATCTAAAAAAAAAACCAGAGATAAAATCTTGTCACAATGTCGAGTGGGAAGATAATTATAGCTGGATACATCAGAAAAATATCTTAGAAGTTTTAATAGATAAATCTAAATTAGACCCTGAAGTAAAAAAATATTTAGATCAAGAAAATTCTTATGCAGAGTATTATTTAAAAGACACTAAAAAATTACAAAAAAAATTATTTGATGAAATCAAGGGAAGAATAAAATTAGATGATGAGTCTTTGCCTTATAAAGATCATACTTATGAATATTGGACAAAAACAACAGCTAAAGGAAATTATTCAATTAAACTTAGAAAAAAAATTGGAACAAGTAAAGTTGAGGAAATTTGGAATGGAGATAAGGAAAAAGAACAACTTAAAACTGAGTACTTTGGTGTTGGTGACTTAGAGGTAAGTAACAACGATAAATATCTTGGCTATTCATTAGACCTCAAAGGTTCTGAATATTACACTATTCGTATTAGGGATATAAAATCAAATAAAATTATTTCTAAGGAAATTACAGAAACATCTGGGGGAATTACTTTTAGTTTAGATGATAAATATATCTTTTACTCAAAACTAGATAAAAATCACAGAGCAAGAAAAATTTATAGACACGAGATAGGAAATTTTAAAGATAAAGATAAGTTAATTTTTGAAGAAAAAAGTGAGGCTTTTACAGTTAGCATTGGATTAAGTTCAGACGAAAAGTATTATTTTATAAATACATCTGATCATAACACCTCAGAACAATACTATTTTAATGTAGATGAATCACACCCTCTTCCAAAACTCATAATGAAAAGAGATAGAGGTGTTCTATACTCAACAAGCTCATGGGATGGCAAATTTTATAATCATACAAATAAAAATGCAGAAGATTTTAAAATTGACATTACAGATAGTTTGGAAAAACAAGACTGGAAACCTTTCATTTTACCTAAGAAAGAAGTTTTAATAGGAGGTCTAACTTTTCTAAAAAATTGGATTATTAGATCTGAAACATCTAATGCTTTAGATAAATTATTTGTTAGAAATATTTCTACAAATATTGAACAAGAGTTAATATTTTCTGATGAAACTATATATGTTCCTGGAGTATCACTTGTTCAAAGAGATAGGGATACAGATGAAATTTATCTTGGATATTCTTCACCTAAAACACCTTCGAGAGTTTATAAGTATAATTTATCTAATAAATCCAAAATTCTTGTTAAAGAGCAAGAGATTCCATCAGGACACGACCCAGAAAATTATATTGTGGAAAGAGTGGAATTCAAATCACATGATGGAAGATTAGTTCCATTAACAATTACACGTCATAAAAAAACAAAAACAGATGGGTCTGCAAACTTACTCCTTTATGGTTATGGGTCTTATGGAAATTCTATGAGCCCAAGTTTTTCATCAACAAGATTAAGTTTAATAGATAGAGATATCATTTGGGCAACTGCCCATATAAGAGGTGGCATGGAAAAAGGAATGAAGTGGTGGAAAGAAGGAAAACTAACTAACAAAAAAAATACTTTTGAGGATTATATTCATGCAGGTAAGTATTTAATAGAGAATAATTATACCTCTAAGGGTAAAATCATTGGCATGGGTGGGTCAGCAGGTGGATTACTTATGGGCGCAGTTGTAAATCAGTCTCCAGATTTATTTTTAGGGATTATAATGGCTGTACCTTTTGTTGACTCATTAACAACAAATCTAGATCATTCTTTGCCTTTAACAGTTGGAGAGTTTGATGAATTTGGAAATGCGAAAGATAACAAAGAACACTTTGATTATATTTTTTCATATGCCCCGTACAATAATATTAAAAAAGCAGATTATCCTCACATGTTGATAACAACTAGTTTAAGTGATAATCGAGTTTTGTTTGATGAGCCTGCGAAATTTACAGCAAAATTAAGAGAATATAAAACTGATAATAATTTGCTTTTACTAAAAACTGAAATGAATGCAGGTCATGGTGGTAAATCTGGTCGAGATGGTGCCATTGAAGAAATTGCAATTGACTATGCGTTCGCACTAAAAATCTCAAAAAAAATCTGATTTTCTAATCTTGAAATATCAAAAGTAATTCCTAAATAATACATGTAAGTCGCCTAATGGGGCTTACTAAATATAAACTTGCTTTACAAAGGAGGATATTATGACAAGTAAGGATCTATCTATATTTAACTCACTAAGACCGTTTTCAATAGGTTTTGACGATATGTTTGATCAATTTGAAAATATGTTAGGAAACGGAAATTTGACAATGCAGTCAAATTACCCACCTTACAACATTCGAAAAACAGGTAAAGACAACTATGCAATTGAGGTTGCTTTGGCTGGCTTTAGTAAAAAAGATGTTGAAGTTGAGTTCGAGGATAATTTATTAACAGTTAGAACTAAACAAGTTAATAAATCTGATAACAGTGATGTTGATGGAGAAATCATTCATAAAGGTATTTCTCAAAGACAATTTGCAAGATCATTCACTATTGCTGATGATGTAAAAGTAAATGGTGCTGAGCTAAAGGATGGTCTTTTAACAATATCTTGTGAAAGAATTATTCCAGAACATAAAAAGAAAAAACTTATAGAAATTAAATAAGTTTAACCTTACTTGCGGGGATTTTTATCCTCGCAAGTTTGATTTAAAAGCATCCATTGGATACAAAACCAACAACAATATTTTCTGAATTTATTTCAAATCTTCGTTCACAAGGTATCAAGTATTTTTTTGTGTTATATACAAACTCCAAATTACCTTTGGCATTTTTAAAATCCTCATCAGGTTTTCCTAATTCCATTTGAAGTTTGCTTGAAGATTTTCCAATAAATTCGCTTAATTTTTCATTCTCTTTTTCTACAATTGCATCTGTTTTTTGTTTGACTGTTTGACAGCCAGCAATTGTCATAGATAAAATTATAGTTATAAAAATAATTCTAAATTTGAACATTTATTTAATATAAAACCTAATTATGGCATAAATATAAACTTCCAAGTTGAATGTTGTGAATAAATAGAGGTTTATTGAAGAAATAATCAATAGAATCAAATATGTCTGCAGTATTAGGAGGACAAATGCTTGATAATTATTTTAATTACAAAAAACACAATACAAATTTTAAAACAGAAGTAATAGCAGGAACTACTACGTTTTTGACTATGGCATACATAATGTTTTTAAATCCATTTATCTTATCGGGAGAGTTTGCCGGACCCGAAAAAGGTTTCTTTGATTTCGGCGCAGTTTATACAGCAACAATATTAGCAACGGCTTTAGCTTGTTTCATAATGGCCTTTTATGGAAAAACTTGGCCTATCGGTCTTGCTCCGGGTATGGGTATTAATGCGTTCGTTGCTTTTGGAGTTTGTGCTGGTATGGGATACACTCCTCAAGAAGCTTTAGGCGCAGTCTTAGTTGCAGGGGTATTGTTCTTAATCATATCTCTTACTCCGATAAGAGCGTGGTTAATTAACTCAATACCAAAAAGTTTAAAATTGGGAATAGGTGCAGGAATAGGATTATTCCTCGCAATTATTGGTCTTCAAATTATGGAAGTTGTTGTAGACAATCCCGTTACGTTAGTCCAACTCGGTAATCTAGGTGATCCATTAGTTCTATTAGGATGTGCAACGTTTATAGCAATTATTGTTTTAGATAAAATGAATGTTAAAGGAAATATTATTATAGGAATTTTAGCGTTCAGTATAATTGCATGGGCAACTGGCCTTGCAAAATTTAATGGAATTGCAAGCTCACCTCCTCCAATGACATATCTTTTTGAATTTGATTTATCTGCTGCAATGACTGCAGGAATGT
Source organism: uncultured Pelagibacteraceae bacterium (assembly GCA_902520645.1). Taxonomy (GTDB): domain Bacteria; phylum Pseudomonadota; class Alphaproteobacteria; order Pelagibacterales; family Pelagibacteraceae; genus Pelagibacter. Next base: position 45,689 of record CABYOP010000001.1, read on the forward strand.
CCACAGTAATATTTACATTATTGTTTATTGATTTTTTTGATACTGCTGGAACTTTAACTTCTGTAGCTAACGTAGCTGGAAAAGTTGGTAAAGATGGAAAAGTAAAGGATATTAATAAAGCTATGTTGTCTGATAGTGTTGGAACTGTAGCTGGAGCAATGATGGGTACAACAACTGTAACCAGTTATGTCGAGTCTGGTGCTGGTGTCAAAGCTGGTGGAAAAACTGGAATGACTTCTTTAGTAATTGGATTGTTGTTCTTAGCATGTATATTTTTTGCACCACTTGCAACTAGTCTACCTAAGCAAATTGATGGTGCTGCCCTTCTCTTTGTGTCTGTTCTTTTCATAAGAAATATTACAGATATTGAGTGGAATGATATATCAGAGTCAGCTCCTGCAATTCTAGCAATGATAGCTATGCCATTAACTTATAGTATAAGTAATGGAATTGCCTTGGCATTTGTTTCCTATGCTTTAATAAAAATATTTACTGGAAAGTTTTCAAGCACTTCTCCGGCAATATGGGTAATTGCAATACTTAGTGTTGTAAGTTTTGCAGTTAGCTAAACAATCTTCAATAGGGCTAGGAAACTAGCCCTGTTTCTAATTTCTTTTAATAATTTCACTTATAGTTAATTCTTCGTAATGCTCGGTTGGTTGCACTATCCAAGGATCAGACTCCAATCTAACAGGGCAAAAGTCTGGTTCAAATGTTGAAGATTTTTTTTTCCACAAACAAGCTGTTTTCACCTCTTTAATAAAATCTTTAGTTTGAGGATAATTTTGAAGCCATTCAATGCTCTTATTTAAAGTTAATCCAGTATCAGAAAGATCGTCTATTAATAGTACTCTCTGAAAATCTTTGTTTTCAGCTAAAGAACTTATTTCTCTTGCAAACATTAATTGCCCTTGTTGGTCTTCCATTCCTTTTCCTGAATAACTTTGAATTACAATGTAGGCTATTGGTAATTTTAGTATTCTTGAGAGAATATCTAATATTGGCGCTGCACCTCTCATAATACCAACAAGAACTGTAGGTTTATATTCTTTATGAATTTGTATTGCTAATTTCTCAACTATTTTTATATATTCCTCAAAAGAGACAATTAATTTATCAGCCATGAAATTTACTATCATAACTAAAATAATTTAAAAAGGAGAAATCATGAAAGCTTACTGGATAAGTGTTTATAAAGAAGTTGAAAACCAAGAAAATTTAAAAAAATATGCTGAGGTGGTGACTCCTATAATAAAGAGTTTTGGAGGAATTCCTCTCGTAAGAGGAGGAAAACACATAACTTATGATGGAGATGATTTTATAAGAACTGTTATTTGGGAATTTCCAAATTATGAAAAAGCAATAGAATGTCATAATTCTAAAGAATATTTAGATGGCTGGAATATTGCAAAAAGTACAACTACTAGACATATGCAAATAGTCGAGGGTTTTAGTATTGAATAGGCTCTGGATCTATACTTCTCCATAAATACCAAGTTGCAACTGAACAATAAGGTGAGAATTTTTTATTCAATAATTTTACATAATTTTCTGGTGGTAAATATTTTTTATTATAGTTTTTTGAAATCGCTCTTAATAGACCGATATCTTGAATTGGCCAAATATTTGGGCGATTGTAAGTAAATAATAAAATCATCTCTGCAGACCATCTTCCAATTTGTCTTAATTCAGACAGATAAATTATAGCCTCCTCGTCAGACATGTTGGGAATGAGTTTTGGATTAAATGTTTTATCAATCACTTGTTTGGCTAAACTTTTAATACCTTTTACTTTTTGCCTACTTAGACCACAGCTTTTCAGTTGGGAAGTTGTTAACTTATTAACTATCTTTGCTGTAATTTTATTTTGACATTTTTTTTTAAATTTTAAAAAAACTGAATTAGCAGCAGCTACACTAATCTGTTGGCCAATAATACTCTTACATAGTGAAAAAAAAACATCTTTTCTAGAAGTTAAAATTGTCTCTGAAGGAGACTTATACTTTTTTATTAAAGCAGACATTGTTTTATCCTTCATAGATAAATATTTTTTTGCTGTATTCCAATATCTTGGGGAATTACTCATGTTGTGAAACTGATAGTCTTTTTTTTAAAGTCATTTCTCTTCTAAAAATTATAAATGAAGATACAATAACTAATAAAGCACCCATTAATGTTTTAAACGTTGGAACTTCACTCCAAATAAAATATCCAAATATTATAGCAAAGACCAAAGCTAAATATTTTAGAGGTGTTACTAAACTTACTTCAGAATATTTATAAGATTGGGACAACCATAAATTCGCAAGACCTCCTAAAATTCCTACCATAGATAATAGAAATAGATCTAAGAAATTAGGCATAACCCACCCCTGAAACAAAGATAAAAGACCTAAAATTGATATTGAGAAAGAAAAGAAAAAACTTATCAACCATACCGGTTCTGTTGTTGATAATTTTCTTATTGCTATAGCAACATATGATAAACCCAAACAAAAAATTATTGGGTATATGTAGTAAAAATTTAAAGAACTAAAGCCAGGCTCTGTAATAACAATTATTCCAATAAAACCTACTAAGACAGCTAACCACCTATATAAACCAACTTTTTCATTTAATAAAAATATTGAAAATATTGTAGTAAATATTGGTGCAGCGAAAGAAATGCTTACCACCGTTGCTAACGGCAAATTTCTTAAAGCTATAAAAATTGAAACTAAAGCAATTAAACCTGATAAGCATCTCTTAAAATGAAGAAAAGGCCTTGTTGTTTTGTAAAAATCTAAAAATCTATCCCTAGGAATAAGAAATAGAATTGGAATTATTCCACAAAAGCCTCTGAAAAATAAAACTTGCCCAACAGGATATGCATCAGACCACTTTACCAATACGTCCATTAGTGAGAAGGCACATACAGAAATGAACATGTAGAAAAAGCCTAATTGATTTTTTGACAGCATAGAGATAACTTTAAATTAATTAGGTTAATTATCAATGGAAATAGCAATTTTAGGATTAGGATGTTTTTGGGGACCAGAAATTAAGTTTAGTAAACTTGATGGAGTTATTAAAACTGAAGTTGGCTATTGTGGTGGTCATAATGCAGAAACAACTTACAAAGAAGTATGTACTGGTTCAACAAATCATGCAGAGGTGGTTAAATTAGATTTCGATCCAAAAATAATATCTTACGATAAAATCCTTGAATTTTTTTTTGAAATTCATGACCCAACAACTCTTAATTCTCAAGGTCCAGATTTTGGTACACAATATAGAAGTGAAATTTTTTATTTAAATGATAACCAGAAAGTAACTGCAGAAAATATAATAAATAAAGAAAACGAAAGACTTTCTGGAAAAGTTGTAACTAAATTATCGCAAGTAAAAAATTATTGTGTAGCTGAAGAATACCACCAAAGATATTTAGAAAAAAGATAGAATGTCTTTAGTGGATACAGATTGGTTAGAGAAAAATATTAATAAAGTAAAAGTTATAGATTGTTCTTGGCATATGCCAGCTGAAAATAGAAATGCTGAAGAAGAATTTAAAAATGAGCATATTCCAAACGCAATTTTTTTTGATTTAGACAAGAATTCTAAAAATGATACAGATCTTCCACATATGCTTCCAACCTTGGACGAATGGAATAAAATAGTTTCAAATTTAGGAGTTTCAAAAGACGATCAAATAATTATCTATGATAATTCTAATGTAATAAGTTCTTGTAGATGTTGGTATAACTTTATTTATTTTGGGCATAATCCTAAGCTTGTTAGTGTGCTTAATGGTGGATTGAGAAAATGGAAAAAAGAAAATAAAAAGATATCCAATGAAATAGTTAAATTTTCAAAAACAAGTTATGAAGGCGAAGAATTAATTTCATTAGTAAAAGACAAATATAAAATTGATTTAAATATTTCAGAAAAAGACTTTGTTGTTGTTGATGCAAGAAGTAAAGAAAGATTTGAGGGAAAAGTGCCCGATCCGAGAAAAAATGTTAGAAGTGGATCTATTCCTAATTCTATTTGTTTGCCCTTTGTGGAGGTTATAAACAAAGATTTTTCATTTAAAAATGTAGAGGAGATAAAAAATTTGTTTAAAAATACATTTAAAAATCCAATGGATAAACCTGTCTTTTCATGCGGGTCTGGTGTTACTGCTTGTGTTTTAGCCCTTGCATATTCTTTGGTAAACGCTAATTATCTGCCTGTCATATATGATGGTTCTTGGGCTGAGTATGGCAAAATCTAAGCTATGAAAAGATCTACAAAAATAACAAGTATAGTAATTATATTTTTTCTCATCATTACAACTGTAATTGTTGGAAGGACTATGATCGGAAATCATTTTAAAAAAAAATTTAGTAAAAGGCCTCCACCAGGAATAATTGTTACAGCTGCTAAAGAAAGAGTATTCGAAAATATTATAAGTACTTATGGAACAGCTGCTCCAGTTCAGACCCAATCTTTTAAAGTTGAAAAATATGAAATTCTTAAACCGATTAATTACAATCAAAAAGTGAAGAAAGGTGATGTTATTGCTGATCTTAAAAATAGAAAAATTATAGCTCAATTTGATGGAACAATAGGAAAAAGAGAATTTTCTGAAGATTTAGAAGTTTCAAAATCATCAATACTTATTAATGTAGAAGATACTAGCTCAATTTATTGTGATGTGGATATACCAGAAATATTTGTACCATTTATTAAAGTAGGTTTACCTGTTGATATAAAATTTTCTGGATACAAAGACAAAATATACAAAGGGACTGTAGATTCATTTGCAAGTAGAATAAGCGAAGAGACAAGATCTTTAGCTACTAGGATTAAAATGGATAATCTTTCTGGAGAAATACTTCCTGGCTCATTTTTAGAAATATCAATTAAATATGATGTTAGAGAAAGTTTAAGTATACCAGATACAAGTACAATTGTTGAAGGCGAAAATGTATTTATTTATAAAGTCGATGAGAAAAATACAGCATTGAAAACAAAAATTACCATAGGTGATCGATACATTGGCTTCGTAGAAGTTTTAAAGGGTCTTAATAGCGGTGATAAAATTGTTGCTGAAGGTACAAAAAAAGTAAGACCCAATCTAATCATTAGGCCAATAGAAAAAGGTTCCAAACAAAAACAAGAAAATTCTAGTTGGGGCAAAAAAGACAAATCTAATAATTAAATGTATATTACTGAAGTCAGCATAAAAAGACCTGTCGTTGCTTGGGTAATGTCTTTAATATTAATTATTTTTGGTATTTTTGTTTTTGCAGAATTACCAGTAAGAGAATTACCAGATGGTATACAGCCACCTGTCGTTCAAGTACAAACAGAATACAAATCTGCCTCAGCAGAAATTGTTGATGAAGAAATAACTCAAAAAATTGAGGATGTCATCGGTGGAGCAGAAGGAATTAAAAATATAGATTCAAGTTCTCTTAGTGGAAGAAGTAGAATAAATATTCAATTTAATACAGACATAGATTTAGATGATGCAGCAAACGATATTCGAGAGAGAGTATCCAGAGTAGTCGATAATCTACCCAGTGAATCAAGTCCTCCACAAATATTGAAACAAGCCGCTGGATTTACAACTACAATGTGGGTAGGCTTATCTTCCCCAACCTGGAGTGACCTGGAACTTGGCGATTATGCAGAAAGATATCTTATCGACGCTTTTTCAAGTGTACCTAACGTTGGAAGAATAAGAGTTGGTGGATTAAGAGAATTAAGTGTTAGAGTTTGGATAGATCCAATTAAATTAGCTTCGAATAACCTTACTATTCAAGAGGTTGAAAGAGCATTTAGGAATGAGAATATTAATCTTCCAGCAGGGACCTTGGAAGCAAATAATAAAGATCTAACTCTTAATATAGATAAATCTTATTCAAATATTGATAGCATCAAACAGTTACCATTAAAAAAAGATAAAGATAAAGTTATTATTTTATCAGATGTTGCAAATGTTGAATTAGGTCCAGTATCAGAAAAAACTTTATTTAAAGCTCAAAGAAAAAACGCAATAAATTTAAAAACTGTAGGTATTGGAATTTAT
>CABYOP010000002.1 GCA_902520645.1 uncultured Pelagibacteraceae bacterium
AATTGTTGTTCCAAGAGCAGCATCAGCAAGAGATATAGGAAACTCGAAAAATAAATTCTCATCTGACCTTTTAAATAAGTTATGCGAATTAACGTTAACAAATAAGTATAAATCTCCAGTTGAGCCTCCTCTGCTTCCAGCCTCTCCTTTTCCAGCCAATCGAATTCTTGTACCATCATCAACACCTCTCGGAATTGTAACAGCAATTTTCTTTGAGGTTTGTGTTTTTCCTTGACCATTACAGTCAGTACATGGGTTTGTGATTTCTTCCCCAGCACCGTTGCATTGAGGACAGGTTTGTTGAACAGTGAAAAATCCCTGATTAGATCGTATTTTACCGTTACCACCACAATATGAACATGTATCAGGAGAAGAACCAGGTCTTGAACCATTTCCTTTGCATGTTCCACATTTTTCAGTTGTTGAAAATTTAATATCTTGCTTTTTCCCGTGGTAGGCTTCCTCAAGAGAAATCGATAAATCGTACCTTAAATCTGAACCTCTATTATTAGTCCTTCTACTTCTTGACCTTCCACCACCACCAAAATCTCCAAAGAAATCTTCAAAAATATCTGAAAAGTCTGCACCACTAAATCCTCCAAAGCCACCACCAGGTCTTCCACCTCCATTTTCAAAGGCTGCATGACCAAAGTTATCATAGTTTTGTTTTTTTTCTTTATCTGAAAGTATTCCGTAAGCTTCACTAGCTTCTTTAAATTTATCTTCGGCTTTAGTGTCGCCAGGATTTTTATCTGGATGATATTTAACTGCTAATTTTCTGTAGGCTGATTTTAAATCTTCAGGACTTGCGTTTTTACCAACGCCCAGGACATCATAATAGTCTCTTTTAGCCATCTAATTACCCCAGACATTTAAATGTCAGTTTAAGCGCTTTTTTCTTTATTCTCGTCTTTTACTTCTTCGAAATCAGCATCAACAACATTTTCGTCTTTTTTACCTGCATCATCTCCTCCATCATCTTTTCCAGACTCTGGTTTTTCAGTTTGTTGTGATTTGTAAATTGCTTCTCCAAGTTTCATAGAAGCTTGAACCAAAGCTTCTGTTTTTTTCTTGATATCTTCAATATCTTCACCTTTTAAAGCTTCTTTTACAGCTGTTGATGCATCTTCAATTGCTTTCTTTTCTGCATCAGAAACTTTTGTTCCATGCTCTTTTAAGTTTTTTTCAGTGGAGTGGATTAAAGTATCTGCCTGATTTCTTACATCAACCGATTCTCTTTTTTTCTTATCAGCTTCTTTGTTAGACTCAGCGTCTTTAACCATTTTTTCAATCTCTTCATCACTTAGTCCACCAGAAGCTTGAATTTGAATCTTTTGCTCTTTACCTGTCCCTTTATCTTTTGCTGAAACATTTACGATACCATTTGCATCAATATCAAAAGTTACTTCGATTTGAGGAACACCTCTTGGAGCAGGTGCGATACCTACAAGCTCAAAGTTACCTAAGGCTTTATTATCAGTAGCCATTTCTCTTTCACCTTGTAAAACTCTTATAGATACAGCTGGTTGATTATCTTCTGCAGTTGAAAAAACTTGACTTTTTTTAGTTGGAATTGTTGTGTTTTTATCTATTAGTTTTGTAGAAACTCCACCAAGAGTTTCAATACCAAGTGATAAAGGAGTTACATCTAATAAAAGTACATCTTTAACATCACCCTGTAATACACCAGCTTGAATTGCGGCTCCCATTGCCACCACTTCATCTGGATTAACACTTTTATTTGGATCTTTGCCAAAAAAGCTTTTAACTTCTTCAAGTACTTTTGGCATTCTAGTCATGCCACCAACCATTACTACTTCATCTATTTCACTGGCATTAATACCTGCATCTTTCAGAGCAGTTTTACATGGTGGAATTGTTCTAGCAATTAAATCCTCTACTAGGGCTTCAAGTTTAGCTCTAGTCATTTTTAAATTAATATGTTTCGGACCTGTTTTATCAGCAGTAATAAATGGTAAATTAATATCTGTTTGTTCTGCAGATGATAGTTCGATTTTCGCTTTTTCCGCAGCTTCTTTTAATCTCTGTAAAGCAAGTTTGTCAGATTTAAGATCAATTCCGTTGTCTTTTTTGAATTCAGAAACTAAATAATCCACAATTGCATTATCAAAATCTTCACCACCTAAAAATGTGTCACCATTAGTTGATTTAACTTCAAATACACCATCTCCTAATTCTAGGATTGAAACATCAAACGTTCCTCCACCTAAATCATAAACGGCAATTTTTTTATTTTGTTTTTTATCTAAACCATAAGCAAGTGATGCAGCAGTTGGTTCATTTATAATTCTTAAAACTTCCAATCCTGCAATTTTTCCTGCATCTTTTGTTGCTTGTCTTTGTGCATCGTTAAAATATGCTGGTACAGTAATTACTGCTTTCGTTACGGCTTGACCAAGATATTTTTCTGCAGTCTCTTTCATTTTTTGTAAAATAAATGCAGAAATTTGAGAGGGTGAATATTTTTCTCCTTTAGCTTCAATCCAAGCATCACCTTTTTCAGAATTTACTATTTTAAAAGGTGCTGCTTCAACATCTTTTTTAACTGTTGGATCATCAAAATTTCTTCCAATCAATCTTTTAACTGCAAAGATTGTATTTTCTGGATTTGTTACAGCTTGTCTTTTTGCTGGTTGTCCGATTAATTTTTCATTTTCATCTGTAAAGGCTACAACTGAAGGAGTTGTTCTTGCACCTTCTGCATTTTCTAATACTTTAGCTTGCGTTCCTTCCATTATTGCAACGCACGAATTTGTTGTTCCTAAATCTATACCAATAATTTTACTCATAATTTTATATCCTATCCGTCATATAAGGTCTAAATTCTGATCTACAAGCTGATCTGGGAATTATTTATCCTCTATATTTTCTTTGTTTTCCTCTGTTTTTTCCTCTTTTTTAGAAACTTTCTTAGAAACACCAACTAAAGAAGGTCTTAGAAGTCGATCTTTGATAGTAAATCCTTTTTGAATTTCCTGAATAATTGTTCCAGGTTCTTTTGAATCATCCTCTATTTCCATCATCGCTTGATGAAAATTAGGGTCTAATTTTTTATTCAAACTTTCAATTGGTTTAATATTATTTTTTTCAAAAATTGAAATAGTATCATTTTTAATAATATCTAAATGTTCCAAGGATTTTTTAAGGGCCTCTGTATCTTTTAATTTTTCATCAGTTTCCAAAACCTGTTTTGAACGTTCTAAATTATCAATTAAATTTAATGCTTCCTTAGCAAAACTATAGCCGCCATATTCAAATGCTTCATCTTTTTCTTTTTCAAATCTTCTTCTTTGATTTTCCATTTCAGCAAAAGTTCTTGCTACTTTGTCTTCCAGTTCAGCAATTTTTTCTTCTGGAGTAGGCTCTTTAATTTCTTCCTTAGCTTCTTGAGCTGTTTCTTCTTTTTTATTATCACTATCTAAATTTTCATCAGGTTTAGCTGTTTCTTTTTCTGGCTCCTGATGATTTTTAGTAGCTGTATTTTGGTTTTCTTCTTTTTCCATTAAGCCTTATATGGTAAGGATTTTGATAATTTCTAGATGCCTACACAAAAAATAAACAAATTACTTATTGGAACAAACAACAGAGGTAAACTAAGTGAAATAAGGAGTTTACTGCCAAAAAACATAGAAATTCACTCTACATCTGAATTTAATCTTAAAAGTCCAATAGAAAATGGAAAAACATTTAAAGAAAATTCTCTAATAAAGTCAAAATATTTTTCAAAAAAAACAGGCCTTGTATGTCTAGCAGATGACTCTGGTTTAGAAATAGACCTTTTAGATAAAAATCCTGGTATTTATTCAGCAAGATGGGGAGGGAAACAGGGAGATTTTAATAAGGCTATTAAAAGAGTTTATAGAGAGCTAAATAAAAAAAATAAAAATTGGAAACAGAAAAAAATTAAAGCAAGGTTTGTATGTGCTTTATCTATTTCATATTTAGATAAAAAAATTGTCTGTGTTCAAAGTAAAATTGAAGGCTCTATTTCAACTGAGTCCAAAGGAACAAATGGATTTGGCTATGATCCTATCTTTGTTCCCAAAGGTAAAAAAAAAACATTTGGAGAAATGCAGCCTGCAAAAAAATATAAAATAGATCATAGATATTTTGCTTTTAAAAAACTTAGAAAATTTTTGTGAGTTCTTTGTCTTCAACTTTATAAAAGTTTAATCTATGATTAATCTTATTATTTCTTACATCAAATATTCCTATTTTTCCTTTAAATGAATTCTGCTTTTTAAATAATTTACTTAAATTGGTAAGATCCGACTTGAACGATAAATAATAGATTAGACCCACTAAATCATAACTTAATAAAGATAAATGTGAGGGATCTTCATTAAAAGCATTAAAATATTTGATTTTATAATTATCAAAATTTTCTTTATTAATTGAGGGATAATATATTGGTTGAACATCTGTTTCTTTTAATAAACTTTCATCAAACCATTGATTAAGGGTTATAAAATATTTATTTTCTGGTTTAACATCGGTGTATAAAAGAGATGTAGTCACACTTTTTAAACTTTCATCAAAATCAGCAATAACAACTGCATCAAAGTTTAAATTTCCTATAGTGTATCTTTTTTCTAATCTTTTTATTTTCTTTTCTTTATTAGGCTCGTTTGAATTTTTAATTCTTGTAATTTCATCTTCAAGATTTTGTTTTCTTATTCTATATTTTGTGATTTCTTCTATTTGCTTGGTAAGTTTTGTTGGATCAGTGTTATAATCATACTCTTTATAGGTTTTTATTTTTGAGTCTTTGACTCCTTTTTTTATTTCAAATTCATATTCTCGAATTGGTGTTAAAAAAATAGTTCTTTCAATATCATTTTTTTCTAAAAATTTTTTAATAGTATTGAATTGAGATGTAGAATTTATACCTGCTGAAATAACATTTTTTGGAAGATCTAAGGTTTTGTTTGTTAAAGATAAAAAGGTTAAATCTTTCATTTCATCTAGATAAGTTAAGCTTTCATAAAAGACTGGACCTATGACTACCTTTATACCCATTTGTTTTAACTCAAATGCTGATTTTAGAGTTTGATTGGGTCTAGAAGCAGTATCTTTTGGGTAAATTTCAATTAAATTATTATCAATATCTTTTACAGCTAAACTTACAGCCTTGATAATTGATTGACCAATCTCTTTGTTTATTCCAGTCATTGGTACTAACAAACCAATTTTAATTTTTTCGTTTGCACTAGCCGCTTGAAAAAATAATAAGAAAACTCCGCATTTAAGGATAAAAAGAATTTTAAATAATTTAATCATTTTAATGTTATTATAATATTTTTTAAGCCAAATTATGATCATTAAACCACAATCTAAAATAAAAGATAATGAAAATGGTCTTTATATAGTTTCAACGCCAATAGGAAATTTGAAAGATATTACTATAAGAGCAGTAGAAATATTAAAACAATCAGATTTTATTTTATGTGAAGATACTCGTATTTCAAAAAATTTATTAAATAAATACGAAATCAAATCGAAACTGATTTCAAATCATAAATTTAATGAAAAAAAAAATACTTTAAAAATAATTGAATATTTAAAATCTGGAAAATTAATATCTCTAATTTCTGATGCTGGGACCCCTGCTATTTCTGATCCAGGCTCAGTTTTAGTTAATGAGTGTGTTAAAAATAATATTAAGATTGTACCAATACCTGGTCCATCAGCAGTGGCAACTGCCATATCTATTAGTGGATTTTCTGATCAATTTTTCTTTTATGGTTTCTTACCAGATAAAAAACAGCAAATAACAAATGAGCTTAAAAAAATATCTGAACTTAACTCGACTTTAGTTTTTTTTATATCTCCTAAAAAAATTAATAAAATTATACCTGAAATTAAAAAACACTTTAGTGAGAGAAAAATTGTGATTTGCAGAGAAATTACTAAGTTATACGAAGAGTTTTTAAGAGCAAATGTAAATGAAATGGAACAATTTCAAAAAGAACCAAAAGGTGAATTAACAGTTGTTATTTCAGATAGAAAGACTGATCAAAATAACTCTAAAAATTTGAATGAATCTGATATTAATATAATTAATAAAATGATTAATAAACTTACAATAAAAGAAATTACCGACTTAATTTGTCAAAATAGTAAAGTTTCAAAAAAGCTAGTATACAATTATTGTTTAAAGTTAAAAAATGAAAATTAAGTTCTTATTACTAATATTTGTTGGATTTATTTTATCAGGGTGTGCAGGTGTAAGTTCTAAGGGAGTATTTGGAACGGGTGTCTCAGTTGCATTAGATCCCAGAACGTTAGGAACTCAAATAGACGACTCCATAATGCAAAAAACTTTAACTGCTAGAATTTTAGCTAAAGATAAAAAGTACTTTCTGTCAGTAAAATCTAAAGTACTTGATGGAAGAATTTTTTTAACAGGAAAAGTTGATAGACCTGAGGAGAAATTACAAATAACAAAAATTGCCTGGGAGACAAAAGGTACCAGATCAGTTCGTAACGATATAAAAATAAAAGAACAATTTAATTTTAAACAATCTGCTAAAGATATTTTAATTACTACACAGCTAAGAACTGCGTTAATAGTAAACAAAAATATTAAAGCTACAAATTATCAAATAGATACATACAAAAAAAAGATATATGTATATGGAATTGCCCAAACATCTGAAGAAAAAGATTTAGTGATTAGTGAGGCTAAAGAAATCTTAGATGTCGAAAATGTAATAGCAAGTATAATGCTTGTTGAGGATCTAAGAATTCAAAAAGATTAATTATTTTTTATAATCTATAACTTCAGAAGAGTAGGCAGCTATAGACGCTAAATTAATTATTTCAGACGTCGAAGATCTTAAGGGTGCAATCTCAATTGGTAGGCCAAGCCCAATAAGCAAAGGTCCAATGACTTTTGTGTCTCCAAATGTTTTCATTAACTTGTATGATATGGCTGCACTGTGCTGACCAGGCATAATCAGAATATTTGCTTTACCAACAATTTTTGTAAAAGGATACAATTCCTCGTATTCAGAGTTTAAGGCAACATCAGGCTGCATGTCTCCATCAAATTCAAAATCTACTTTTTTTTCTTTTAAAATTTCAACTGCATCTCTTATATGTTTTGTTCGACTTGTTAAAGGCTGGCCGAAAGTTGAATGCGAAACAAATGCAACTTTTGGGTCAAATCCAAATAGTCTAACTACTCTTGCAGTCGACATTGCAATTTCTGCCATTTGTTCTGATGTTGGGTATTCGTGAACACTAGTATCACCTATAAATATAGTTTTTCCTTTATGAACCACCATATTTAGTCCAAACATTATCTCACCTTTTCGAACATCTACAACTTGCTTAATCTTTTCCAAAGAGGCACCAAAACGTCTTGTATTCCCGGTTACAGCTCCGTCAGCGTCTCCACACGCAACCATGCTTGTAGCCCATATAACCCTGTCATTCCTTACCAATCTGTCACAATCGCGTTCGAGCAAACCCTGTTCTCTTTGTAATTTTTTAAATAGATGTTTGACGTATTTGTTTCTTTTTTCTTCATCCTTTGAATTTATTATTTCGATATCAAAGTTCTCACTGTATCCAATATTTTTGATTTGTTCTTTAATTTTACTTTCTTTGCCAATCAAAATAGGAATTCCTAACTTAGAATTTTTAAATGCAATTGCTGCTTTTAATGTATTTTCATCTTCTCCGTCAGCGAACACAATTCTTTTTTGATTATTTTTTATAAATGAGTTTATACCTTGCATTATAGTAACGGTTGGGTCTAATCTTTGTTTAAGTTGTTCTTTATAAATTTCAAAATCTTCAATATTTTTTCTAGCTACTCCACTTTTCATTGCAGCTTTTGCTACAGCAGCTGGAATTACACTTATTAGTCTTGGATCAAATGTAGATGGAATAATATAATCTTTTCCATAATGTGGTCTTTCACCGCCCATTGCAGCTACCACTTCATCAGGAACATCTTCTCTTGCAAGTTTAGCAATTGCTTGCGATGCAGCAACTTTCATTTCTTCATTAATAGTTTTAGACCGTACATCTAAAGCTCCTCTAAAAATATAAGGGAAACCAATTAAATTGTTAACTTGGTTAGGATAATCTGATCTTCCAGTTGCTATAATTACATCATTTCTTACTTCATTTATTTCCTCTGGTAAAATTTCAGGATCTGGATTAGCACAAGCAAAAATGATTGGATTTTTTGCCATACTCTTAACCATCTCTTTTTTAAGAACTCCTTTTGCTGACAAACCTAAAAAAACATCAGCACCTTTCATTGCGTGTTCAAGAGTTCTTAGTTTTGTCTCAACTGCATATTTTGATTTCCACTGGTCTATACCTTCAGTCCTTCCTTTATAAATTACACCTTTTCTATCAAGCATGATCACATTTTCTGAAGGCACTCCTGAATTTTTAAATAATTCTGTGCAGGCTTGGGCAGATGCTCCAGCACCATTAACAACAACTTTAATTTCTTTTATTGATTTACCACTTATATCTAGAGCGTTTATTAGTGCTGCTGTTGTAATTATTGCAGTACCATGCTGATCATCATGAAAAACTGGAATATCCAAAATTTCTTTTAATTTTTGTTCAATTATAAAGCAATCTGGAGCTGCTATATCCTCTAAATTAATTCCACCAAAGCTTGGAGCAAAATTTTTTATAGAATTAATAATTTCCTCACTGTCTTTAGAATCTATTTCAAGATCTATAGAATCTATGTCAGCAAATCTTTTAAATAACACTGCTTTCCCCTCCATTACTGGTTTAGATGCTAATGCTCCTAAATTCCCCATTCCTAAAATAGCTGAACCATTACTAATAACTGCAACTAAATTTCCTTTACTTGTATAATCATAAGCTGCTTCTGGATTGTCACTGATCTCTTTTACTGGGGCCGCAACCCCTGGAGAATATGCAAGTGCAAGATCCCTTTTAGTAATCATATTTTTTGAAGAAATGATCTCAATCTTGCCAGGTTTTTTCTCTTTATGAAAATCTAAAGCTTCTTTATCTGTGTAATGATCAATCTTTGTTTTTTTCATTTGTTATAATATGTGTACAATTAGGGTAAATTTAAGACTAATATGATTTATGAACTTACTTAAGTCAACAGGCACATTTGGTTTTTATACTATCATAAGCAGATTACTTGGATATTTAAGAGATATTTTAATTGCAATATTTTTAGGAACAGGTTTGTTAGCAGATGCTTTTTTTGTAGCATTTAGAATTCCAAACACATTTAGAAGATTATTTTCAGAGGGAACTTTTAATGCTGCTTTCGTTCCAAGCTATGCATCAGAAATGGTTAAGGGCAAAAAACAATCCAACAAATTTGCAAATGATATCTTTAATCTTCTATTTCTAGGTTTGTTATTACTAACATTGCTTATTCAATTATTTATGCCTGTATTTGTATCTCTTATTGCGCCTGGTTTTGTAGGGGACATTGAAAAAATGGAAATAGCAATAAAACTGACTCGTATCACTTTTCCATTCTTATTATTTATTTGTTTAGCATCTTTTTTTGCAGCAATATTAAACTCATATAATAAATTTGCAGCTGCATCAGGGGCACCAATAATATTAAATATTGTATTAGTTTTAGTTCTATTATTCTCAAACTCCCTAGGTGACAGCCTAGTATATTATTTATCTTATGGAGTTTCTTTAGCAGGATTATTACAATTATTATTTTTGTATAAATTTGTGAAAAAACATTACTCACTTAAAATTAACTTCAAAATTAAAATATCTGAAAAAGTTAAGATTTTTTATAAAAAATTATTACCAAGTATTTTTTCATCAGGTGTAACTCAAATAAATATACTTGTTGGAACCATTATAGCTTCATTTCAGGCAAGCGCAGTTTCCTACTTGTATTATGCTGATAGAATATATCAAATCAATCTTGCAATAGCTGGAATTGCAATTGGAGTAGTAGTGCTTCCTCAATTATCAAAACATATTCAATCTAAGAAAAAAGATAAGATTTTGTTAATTCAAAACAAAGCGTTGGAGCTAAGTTTATTTTTGAGTTTACCAGCATCTATTGCATTAATCCTTGGTTCTGAACAAATAATTTCAGCACTTTTTGGTTATGGATCATTTGATAAAAACTCAGTTTTGAACTCAAGTCTAGCTTTATATTATTTTGCTTTGGGCTTACCTGCATTTGCTTTAATTAAAGTATTTTCTAGTTTCTTCTTTGCAAACCATAATACTAAAACACCTTTTTATATTTCTTTGATTTCTGTGATTTTAAATATCCTAATAAGTGTTTATTATTTTAATGAAATTGGATTTATAATAATACCTATTGCAACGACAATTTCCTCATGGTTCAACGGTATATTGTTATTTATCTTTTTAAAAAATGGGAAACTATTTTCATTCAATCAAATATTTTTAATAAAGTTTGTTAAAATACTTATTGCTTCAATTTTAATGGGTTTTGTATTTCAATTTTTATTAAATCTATTCCAAGACGAACTAGCATTTGAGCAAAGATTTAAATCTTTTTACTTAATATTATCAGCATTATTAGGCCTTGCGTCTTACCTTATGATTTCCTATTTCATCAAAGCTTTTAAAATAAGCGATATTCAACTAAAGTATTAACTTTATGGGCAAAAAAATATTTTCAGGTGTTCAGCCTACTGGCAATCTTCATCTTGGTAATTATTTAGGGGCGATTAAGAATTTTGTAGAACTAAACAATGATGATTCAAATCAATGTATTTTTTGTGTAGTGGACCTACATGCAATAACAGTCAAACAAGATCCGAAAGAGTTAAAAAAAAATATTAGAGAAACCGTTGCAACATTTATTGCAAGTGGGATAGATCCAAAAAAAAGTATTGTTTTTAACCAATCAGGTGTAGCAGCTCACTCCGAAGGTGCCTGGATTTTGAGTTGTGTAGCCCGTATGGGGTGGCTAAATAGAATGACACAATTTAAAGAAAAAGCTGGAAAGGATAAGGAAAAAGCTAGTATTGGATTGTATTCTTATCCTGTTCTTATGGCAGCTGACATTTTGTTATATGATGCTACTCACGTTCCTGTAGGAGACGATCAAAAGCAGCACTTAGAGTTATGCAGAGATATAGCTCAAAAATTCAATAATGATTTTGGTGTAGAGGGTTTTTTAAAAGTTCCTGAGCCTTTAATTCAAAAGGAGTTTTCTAGAATTATGAGTTTAAAGGATGGATCAAAAAAAATGAGTAAATCTGAGTTATCAGATTTAAGCAGAATAAACTTAACTGATGATAAAGATCAAATTATCAATAAAATTAAAAAGGCTAAAACGGATCCTTTACCAATGCCAAAAGATATAAAAGAACTTGAAAAGAGGCTTGAGGCTCAAAATTTGTTAGGGATTTATGCTAGTTTAAGTAACTCAACCTTAGAGTCTTCCATAGCAAATTTTGTGGGCAAGAACTTTTCAGAATTTAAAGATGAACTATCAGAGTTAGTAATTAATAAAATTATTCCAATATCTAAAGAGATAAAAAAATTACTCAATGACCAATCATATCTTGATTCTATTCTTCTAGATGGAGTTGAACATGCTGAAAAAATTGCGTCAAAAAAGATGAAAAATATAAAAGAAATAGTAGGTTTTTAATAAAAAATTAATATCAAGTTTTAATTTCTGAAATATAAACTATATATAATTTATGTTTGTGCAGACTGAAGTAACTCCAAATCCAAATTCATTGAAATTTCTTCCTGGGAAGAAAGTTTCTAATAGTGGTCCTTATGAAATTACTAATAAGGATCAAATTAATAATGAATTAGTTAAAAATATTTTATCTGTCAACGGAGTTGAAGGTGTTTTCTTGGGACAAGACTTTTTATCAGTCAATAAAAGTGATCAAACTAAATGGGATGAAATAAAACATATTGTGATTTCTTTTATAAATGACTTTTATTCTGATGGAAAAGAGTTTGTTATTGATGAAAATATTAAACAAGAAGATTCTGACTTAGGTGAAATTGAGCAAAAAATAGTAAAAATCTTAAATCAAAAAATAAGGCCAGCTGTTGCTAGAGATGGTGGAGATATTAAGTTTAAAGAATACAAAGATGGTGTTGTTAAAGTACAATTACAAGGTAGTTGCTCTGGATGCCCTAGTTCAACTATGACATTAAAAAAGGGAGTTCAAAATTTACTATGTCATTATTTACCCGAGGTTAAAGAGGTAATTGCTATTTAAATTATGAATTTAAAAATAAAACACAAAAGAGTTAAAAATAAAATCTTAAATACATTTACTAGATTTTCTTTAAGTGCTTTTGTTGTTGCATCATTTTTTTATACTGCACCAATTTTAATAAATTTTGCGAATAAAAATTTCAACAATAAAGAATTCACAAACAACTCTAAAAATATTTTAAATAAAACTTTGAATAAGGACAAAACATTTGAAGAGAATGATGAATTGGTCCAAAGTAATGAAGTAGATCTTTTATATGATATTTTAGAGGAAAATAATTCTGAAATAAATCTTGTGAGATATACCACCTCAGAGATCAATGCTTTATTTAAGGAAGTAAAGTACAATTTGAAAGAAGTAAGAGATACAAAATTAGTTAAACCAATAGATATTGGATTACTTCCAAATGAAATTAAAAAAATAGGTAACACAAAAAAAAGAAAAGAAATGTTCATTAAAATTATTTTACCTCTAATTGTTAAAGAAAATAATAAAATTAGAATAGATAGAAAAAGACTTTTTACAATTTTAAGCAAGAATAGTAATACAGACATTGAAAAGAAGTGGTTAGAAAAAAAATATAAACAATATGGGGTAAGACAAAATGATCTTACAACTTTAAAAATTAGAATGGATGAGATTCCAGTTTCATTAGCTATAGCTCAAGCAGCTAAAGAAACAGGGTGGGGAACTTCTAGATTTGCATTAAAAGGTAATGCTTTATTTGGACAATGGACATGGTCCGGTGAGGGACTGAAGCCTAAAAATGCTGAAAAAGGTGAAGAACATAAAGTGATGAAATTTCATAGCTTAAAGCTTTCAGTAAGAGCTTATTTAAGAAATCTTAATACTCACTCATCTTATAAAGATTTAAGAAAGGCAAGAACAAAGCTTAGAAATAAAAATAAACCATTGGATAGTATAGTTTTGTCAAATCACCTTGATAAGTATGCAGAAACTGGGAATGAATATATAGAAGTGCTTCAGAAAATAATAACGCAAAATAATTTAAAAGATTTTGATGAAGCTAGATTGCTTCCATCAAGCAAGGATTTAGAAAGTTTAATTTAATTTGTTTTAATTGGAAATTGAACTCCAAACCATCTCCACTTTCCGTTATCATTTAAAGAACAATTTACCCTTCCTCTTCTTGGCTCAAATGGTGCTCTAAATTCAATTGACAGTGTAGTGCCTGAAAGAATGGTTTTTGACTTTTCCCATCTGTTGGCTTCATTTGAATAACAATTAATATTATTTAAATTTTTTTGTTCTTCAAAAAATTCAACCACAAAATTAGGAGGATTTGTAGACTTTATTAATTTTTTTTCTAAAGGCAATAATTTCTTATATTGCAATGGAAAATAATTTATGATTGATTTAAATCTTTTTATTTCACCATATTTTTCATTAATTGGAAATCTTGGTAATTCAAATTTGTCTTTGTTTACATCGATGACCCCGGAGTGCTGACCAAAAGCAAATTCAAAATTTTTTGAAATATAATCTCTCATAAATTTAGAATATTCACCAAATGGGTAAGAGAATAAATTTGGAATATAGCCAAGTTCATTTAAAAAAATTTTGTTTGCATTTTCAATATCTAATATAAATTTATCAGTCGTTTCATCAATTAGGTAATCATGACTATGTGAGTGATGTCCAATTAAAGCAAAAGACTCTTTTTCAATTTCTCTAATCTGGTCCCAAGTCATATATCCATTTTTGCCCACAGGTTCAGTTGAAACAAACAAGATAAAAGGAACTTTATTTTTTTTAATATATGGCCATGCTTCGAAATAAAATGATTCAAATGCATCATCAATAGTAATGAGTATCTCTTTTTTCAGCTTTATAGTACTAAATTGCTCTTTAAATCTAGCAGGATTGTGAAAGTTAAAGTCTGAGTCTTTAATTATTTGAATATGTTCTTTGAAAATATTCATTTGAATATTTGTTGATGGATATTTAGATTCATTAAAACGATGATACATAATTGATAGAATTCCTTCATCTTTAGAATAGTATTTGATATTATTTTCATCTGCTTTAGAAACGATATTAGAAAACAATATAATTATGAATAAGCTAGTAATAGATGTAACAAGTGAAAAAATATTTTTAATGATCATTACTAAAAATGAAATTTATAATATAACTAAAGATAATACTAAAATTAATTACGAAAAATTGACTTTAATTATCAAAGAATTTTTAAATTTAAATAGATTAAAACTAGAGAATATAAGTAAAATATATGTAAATCGAGGCCCTGGTAGCTTCGCTGGCATAAGAAATTCATTATCAATAGTAAAGGGATTTAATGTTGCAAGAAAAGTTGATTATTATTGCTATAGTTTTGAAGATTTCACAGACCAAAAAGATATAAAATATGAAGATATACCTAATTTATGTGACAAATTTAAAATTAAAAAAAATTTGATTAAACCCATTTATTTAAGTTAGAATTGAAATATGTCAGAAACAATTGAGCAAAAATGTTTATCTAAAGGGGTTAAGTTAACCGATCAAAGAAAAATAATTGCTCAAGTGATGTCCGAATCGACAGATCACCCAGATGTTGATGAATTATATAACCGAGTTTCTAAAATAGATTCAAAAATTAGTATTGCCACAGTATACAGAACAGTAAAATTATTTGAGGAGTCTGGAATTTTAACAAAGCATGAGTTTAAAGGTGGAAAAGCTAGATATGAAGAGTTGAATGAAGGACATCATGATCATTTAATCGATGTAAAATCTGGAGAAATTATAGAGTTTGTAGATGAAGAAATTGAGAAACTTCAAAAAAAAGTTGCAGAAAAATATGGATATACCTTGGTAGATCATAAATTAGAACTTTATGGGATAAAGAAGAAATCCTAGTCAAATGTCACAAAAAATATTTATCAAAACATTTGGTTGTCAAATGAATGAGTATGACTCTAATAGAATATATGACGCAGTTAAAAAAATAGGTTATGAAAAAACAGATAATTATGAGGATGCAAATTGTTATCTTTTAAACACTTGCCATATAAGAGACAAAGCAAAAGAAAAAGTTTACCATGAGATAGGTAGAGTTAAAAAAAATTTTCGATCAAAACAAAAGCCATTAGTAATTATTGCAGGTTGTGTTGCACAAGCTGAAAATCAAGAAATGTTAAAACGTGAGCCTTACATTGATTTAGTAGTTGGCCCTCAATCTTATCATAAAATTAATGATACCATACTAAGTTATGTTCAAAAAAAGAAGAAAGTAGAAGAAACGGATTTTGATGCTATCTCTAAATTTAAATATTTTAGTAAAATTAAAAATGAAGTTGGAAAAGTGTCTTCATTTTTGACTATTCAAGAAGGTTGTGATAAATTTTGTCATTTCTGCGTAGTGCCTTATACAAGAGGACCTGAGTACTCAAGACCTTTTCAACAAGTTATGGATGAGGCCAAATATTTATCTGAAAAAGGGACAAAAGAGATAATATTACTTGGCCAAAATGTTAATGCTTATAACGATGGCAAAAATAGACTGTCTAATCTAATTATGGAGATAGAAAAAATACCTGATATTAAAAGAATTAGATATACCACCTCTCACCCAAAAGATATGACTGAAGACTTGATAGATGTTTATAATAATTCTCAAAAATTAATGCCACTTGTTCATCTTCCGGTACAAAGTGGATCTGATAAAATTTTAGAATTAATGAATAGAAAGCACACAATTAAAGAATATTTGAGCATTTTTGAAAAATTAAAAAAAATCAATAGTAAAATAGAATTTTCGAGTGATTTTATTATTGGTTACCCAGGAGAAAAAGAAGAAGATTTTAAAAATACATTAAACTTAATTAAAAAAATTAATTTTATTAATTCATATTCTTTTATTTTTAGTGCCAGACCAGGAACAGTTGCTTTTGATTTAGAGCTAACTGACAAAAAAACTTCAATGCAAAGATTAGAAACAGTCCAGAATAAATTGTATGAAAATCAAATGAGTAGAAATAAACTATTTAAAAACCAAACAATCAACGTTTTGGTTGAAAATTTAACAGATGACAAAACCCAAACTTTTGGTAGATCTGAGTATATGACATCAGTAGTATTCAATGGTAATAAAGAACATATTGGAAAAATTGTTCCAGTAAAAATTAATAAATTTAATAGAACCACCTTGTTTGGTGAAATTGTTGAAGATTTGAATAAAAAGGTAGCATAGTAATTGAGTAGCGTAACAAATAAAAATATTGATCCATCTTTAAAGTTTGTATACTCAGACAACAACTCTTTGAGTGTTATATTCCATGATAATGATTTGTTGATGGGTGTTGTGGGTGAATTTAATAAAAATTTACAAAAATTAGAAAAATTATCAAATTGTAGTTTGTACTCTAGAGGAAACTCGATATTAATTAAGTCAAATCCAGAAAAGAATGAATTATTAAAAAATGCTATTCAGTTTTTAGCCAATCAGTTTATTAATAATGGAAGCATCGAAAGCAAAGATATAGTTTCTTCAGTTGATAAATTTATGATTAATGAAAAAGTTAAAAATAACAATGTTACTGATATAATTAAAACTCCAAAAAAGTCCATAATTCCAAGATCTGAAAAACAAAAGGATTATGTAAGAGCATTAAGACAAAGTGATATTGTAATTTCAGCTGGCCCTGCAGGGACTGGAAAAACTTTTTTAGCAGTTGCTGTGGGATTAACAATGTTGCTAGAAAAAAAAATTGAGAGAATTATTTTATCAAGACCAGCAGTTGAGGCAGGCGAGCGTTTAGGATTTTTACCTGGTGACATGAAAGAGAAAGTAGATCCGTACTTGAGGCCCTTATATGATTCTCTTTATGATCTTTTTGATTTTGAAAAAATTCAGAGGATGATTGAAATAGGTGATATAGAAATTGCTCCATTAGCTTTTATGAGAGGACGAACACTTAAAAATTCATTTGCAATTTTAGATGAAGCTCAGAATGCTACTGATACTCAAATTAAAATGTTTTTAACACGTATCGGAGAAAATTCTAAAATTGTAGTTAATGGCGATCCTACTCAAATAGATTTGCCAAACAAAGGCATGTCAGGATTGGTGCGCTCAAAACAATTATTAGGACACTTGAATGAGATATCGGTTGTAGATTTTGATCATTCTGATGTTGTAAGGCATCCACTCGTTTCTAAAATTGTAAAAGCTTACTCAAAGAATGATTAATATAAATGTCTTCTCAGAAGAGAAGGCTTGGTCAAAAAAGCTTAGAAATAAAGATCTCTTTTTTCAAAAAATCTGTAATGCTTTCCCAAAAAAATACAAGTTTTTATATAAAAAAGTAAGTTTTTCTCTGTTACTTTCCAATAATAAAAATATTCAAAAATTAAATAAAATTTTTAGAAAAAAAAATAAGCCCACAGATATATTATCATTTCCATTGACTAAAAAAGTTAGAATTTCAAAAAAAACTTATTTAGGAGATATAATAATTAGTTATAATTTTATAAACAAACCTAAATCATTAAATAGAAAGCTTTTTAAGGAGAAAGTTACAAAAATATTTATTCATGGCTTTCTCCATCTACTAGGTTTTGATCATAAAAAAAATAAAGATTATATAAAAATGTTAAAAAAAGAGGGGCAAATATATAAGTCCGTAATTTCTAAAATAAAATAAATTGACTAAAAAATCATATATTGAATTTATATTTTTAATATTTTTAGGTGCAGCAACATCCCTAAGCCTACCACCTTTTAATTATATAATTATTAACTTTATTACCCTGAGTTTGTTATTTGCTTTTTTAATAAAGAGGTCAGAAAAAACCAAAAACAAAAAATTATTTTTCTTTTATGGATGGCTTTTTGGTTTTGGTTATTTCATTACAAATCTTTATTGGATATCAATTTCATTAACTTTCGATGAAAGTTTCAAATTTTTGATACCTATAACTTTGGTTCTTATTCCAGCTTTTTTAGCCTTATTTTATGGTATTATTTCTTTTTTATTTTTTATTTTTA
Organism: uncultured Pelagibacteraceae bacterium; assembly: GCA_902520645.1. Lineage (GTDB taxonomy): Bacteria > Pseudomonadota > Alphaproteobacteria > Pelagibacterales > Pelagibacteraceae > Pelagibacter. The sequence goes on from CABYOP010000002.1 coordinate 18,259, forward strand.
AAACTAAAAAAGTTATTTCATCTTTCTTTCTTTTTTCTCTAATTTTTGGATTAACAGAATACGTAAGAGGTTCTATCTTAACTGGATTCCCATGGAATTTAATTGCTTATAGTTTCTCAAATCAATTGGAGATTTTAAATATTACGTCTGTTATTGGTACCTATGGATTTAATTTATTTTGTATTTCTCTATTTATAAGTCCAACAGTATTTATTTTAAGAGATAAAAGAGCTGACATATGGGTTTGTATATTTTTTATTTTAACCACAATTAGTTTTTATATTTATGGATCTCAGTCCAAACAGGATTTTACTGAAATTGAAATAAATACTATCGAACATAAAGTTAGAGTTATTGGTTCCAACATTAAATTAGACAGATTTTATTCCAATATTGATCCAATAACAGCTATTGAGGATTTAATTGAGCTCAGTGAACCTAATAAAAATGAAAAAACTATTTTTATATGGCCAGAGGGAATACTACCGGGTATATCTCAAGAAAAATTAGTTGATTACAAATGGTTATTTGAAAATCATTTTAATGAAAATCATTTGTTAGTCCTTGGTATAAATAGTAAATCCGTCGATAAAGGTGTTGTTAAATATTTTAATTCTCTCTCACTATATGATCACAGTTTAAATTTATTAAATTCATATGATAAAATTAAGCTAGTGCCATTTGGGGAATTTTTACCACTTGAACATGTGCTTAAAAATATTGGTTTAAAAACGTTAACTAATCATTACCAGTCTTATTCAAAAGGAAGTGGGAGGAATATAATTAATATTAACAAAAACAATTATTCGTTAAAGTTTTTACCCCTAATCTGTTATGAAATAATTTATTCTGGAAGACTTTTTAATAATCCAGATTTTGATTTTATAATAAATATTTCAGAGGATGGTTGGTTTGGCCAATCTATTGGACCAAAACAACATTTTATTCACAGCATATATAGAGCTATCGAAAGTGGTAAATATGTTTTGCGTTCTTCAAATAATGGAATATCAGCTATAATAAATCCATTTGGTGATATTGAACAAGAAGTTAGCTTTAATAAAACAGGCTATATTGATTTTAGTCAATTTAAAAAAGTTCGACCAACAGTATTTTCCAAATATGGAAATAAAATATTTGGATTAATAACTTTATTGTATATTTTTTTATTTTTTTCATTTAATAGAATTAACAATGAGTAATTTAAAAAATTTTCTTTTTACTAGTGAGTCAGTTTCAGAAGGACATCCAGATAAAGTTTCAGATAGAATTTCAGATATGGTAGTCGACAGCTATCTCTCAGGAGATCCATTTTCAAGAGTAGCTTGTGAGACACTTACAACAACAAATAAAGTTGTTTTAGCTGGTGAAGTAAGAGGTCCAGAAATTAAAAAAAATGATTTAGTTGAAAAAGTAAGACACTGCATAAAAGATATTGGTTATGATCAAGATGGTTTCACTTGGAAAGAAGCTACTAAAATAGAAAGCCATCTTCATTCTCAATCTGCTGATATAGCAATGGGTGTAGACTCTTCAGGCAATAAAGACGAAGGAGCTGGAGATCAAGGGATTATGTTTGGCTATGCATGCAATGAAACGGAAGAGTTAATGCCAGCACCTATTCACTACTCGCACAAAATTCTAAGACTAATGGCTGAGGATAGAAAGTCTGGAAAACTTAAAAATATCGAGCCAGACTCTAAAAGCCAAGTTACTTTTGAATATATTGATGGCAAACCAACAAAAGTTAAATCTGTAGTAATTTCATCACAACATTCTGCTGATGTAAATCAAACTCAAGTTAGGGACTTATTAAGACCTTATATGACAAGATCTATTCCAAATAATTTTTTAGATGGCTTTAATGAGGAGGAGTTTTATGTAAATCCAACAGGTAATTTTGTGATTGGTGGCCCTGATGGTGATTGTGGGTTAACAGGAAGAAAAATTATAGTTGATACATATGGAGGTGCTGCACCTCATGGTGGTGGAGCATTTTCAGGGAAGGATCCAACTAAAGTTGACAGGTCAGCAGCTTATGCAGCAAGGTATATTGCAAAAAATGTAGTTGCTTCGAAAATCTCCAACAAGTGTTTGATTCAATTAGCCTATGCTATAGGTGTATCAAAACCACTATCAATTTATGTTGATTTATTCGATAATGATGGTGAAAAAAATAAATTTGTTGTAGAAAAAATTAATGACAATTTTGATTTAAGCCCAAGAGGAATTAGAGAAATGTTAAATCTAAATAAACCCATATATGAAAAAACAGCTGCTTACGGTCATTTTGGAAGAAGCCCAGAAGAAAATGGCTCTTTTTCTTGGGAAAAAACAGATAAAATAAAAGCTTTTTTAAAATAGTTTCTGTTGAATTAAAAAAAAACTTTACTATATTGCCCTTACATTATTGAAATTACAAAATGGGCTTTAGCCCATTTTTTTTTGGAATAAATAAAAAAATGTTAAATAAAAGAGCAGATAAACTAGAATTATTAAGAATTGCAGAAGCTGTAGCGTTAGAGAAATCAATTGATAAAGAGCTAATTATTAGTTCAATGGAAACAGGTATTGCTAAAGCAGCCAAATCTAAATTTGGTCAAGAAAATGAAATTAAAGTTTTAATCAATCGAGATAGTGGAGATATTGAGCTTTTCAGAAAATTAATAATTTCTGAAAATCCAGAAAATGCAAATACAGAAATAAAATTAGAGGATGCAATTAATTTAAATGAAATCAATAAAGATAAGTCTATTGGTGATGAAGTTCTTCAGCCTTTACCATCTTTTGATTTTGGAAGAATAGCTGCACAGACTGCAAAGCAAGTTATCAGCTTCAATGTAAGAGAGGCTGAAAGAGAAAGACAATTTAATGATTTTATAGATAAAAAAGATTCAATTTTAAGTGGAATTGTTAAACGATTAGAATTTGGAAATGTAATTGCTGATTTAGGAAGAACTGAAGCAATTATTCAAAAAAACGAATTAATTCCTAGAGAGAATATTAAGGCTGGAGATCGTATTAAAGCTTATTGTTATGATGTGAGAAGAGAACCAAGAGGCCAACAAATCTTTTTATCAAGAGCTCATCCTAAATTTATGGAAAAACTTTTTGTCCAAGAAGTTCCAGAAATTTATGATGGATTAATAGAAATTAAATCTTCATCAAGAGATCCTGGAAGTAGAGCAAAAATATGTGTCAAAGCCGTTGACACTTCATTAGATCCAGTTGGAGCTTGTGTAGGTATGAGAGGATCAAGAGTCCAGGCAGTTGTGAATGAATTACAGGGTGAAAAAATTGATATTGTAAATTGGTCAGAGGATCCAGCTATTTTAGTATCAAACGCCTTATCCCCAGCAGAAGTTCAAAGAGTAAATGTTGATGCTGAAAGAAAAAAACTTGATGTAATACTTACAGAAGAAAATTTAAGTAAAGCAATTGGTAGAAGAGGTCAAAACGTAAGGCTAGCAACAAAGTTATTAAATTATGAAATTAATATAATGACAGATGCTGAGGATTCTGAGAGGAGACAGTTAGAATTTAAAGAAAAAACAGAAAACTTTGTAAAAAATTTAGAATTAGATGAAACGCTTGGTCAGTTACTGGTAGCAGAGGGTTTTTCAACAATTGATGATATTAAAGATAGTTCAGCAGAAAATTTAATGAAGATAGAAGGAATTGAAGAGGACACTGCAAAAGCACTTATAGAAAGAGCTCATGAATTTCATAAAAAAGATCAAGAAGACATATCAAAAAGAATAAAAGAGTTGGGACTTGAGGATACTTTAATTAATTTAAAAGGTCTTACCCCAGGAATGTTAGTTACATTAGGAGAACAAAAAATTTTAACATTAGAAGATTTTGCAGATTTGGCATCTGATGAATTAACTGGTGGTTTTGATGTAGTAAAAGGTGAAAGAGTAAAAATTCAGGGATACCTGGAAGATTTTGCTTTATCAAAAGAAGAGGCAGATGAACTAATTATGTCTGCTAGAAACATTGTTTATAAAGATTGAGTGATGAGCTATGGAAAAAAAAACAAAATTAACAATATCTGGCTCAGCCAAAAAATCGATCAAAAATATCGAGATTGCTAAAACTAAAAGCAAAAATACAGTCGTCATAGAAAAGCAGACTGGAAAATTTCCACATAGAGGAGCATCTTTTAGATCTAACCCGGTTAAACCTAAACCAACCTCTTCTTTTAGTAGAGGCGCTGGGATTAAACCATCTTTTGCACCAAAATCACCCCCTATAACAAATGATTTTGAAAGACGTAAACTTGCCGAGCAGAGAGCAACAAAGAGACTTAAAGATGATGGTGATGGAAAAGATAAAAAAACTTTAAAGTCTGGAACCAAGAAAAGAGAATTAAAATTAACAGTTTCAAGGGCTCTAAGTGATGAAATAGAAGCAAGGGAAAGAAGTTTAGCTTCAGTTAAAAGAGCAAGACTAAAAGAAAATAAAAATTTATCTAAAGATCAAAATCAAGAAAGTCTTAAACCGGTTAAAAGAGATATCAATATTCCAGAAGCAATCACTGTTAGAGAGCTAGCTAATAGAATGGCTGAACAATCCAGCAATGTGATTAAATATTTATTTGGTATGGGGGTAACTGTTACAATCAATCAAACTCTTGCAGCAGATACAGCTGAGTTTTTAGTTAAAGAGTTTGGACACAATCCTATCAGAGAAGAAAAAGCAGAGGAAATAATTCAGAAAATAAAAGCTACAAGAGTAGAAAATTTAAAAAATAGACCTCCAATTGTTACAGTGATGGGACATGTTGATCATGGCAAAACATCAGTTCTTGATGTTTTGAGAAGCGCAAATGTTGTATCAGGAGAATTTGGTGGAATAACTCAACACATAGGGGCCTACCAAATTGAAAGCCAAGATAACAAATTAACTTTTATTGATACTCCAGGTCACGCAGCTTTTACAGAAATGAGAGCAAGAGGATCAAAATTAACAGACGTAGTTGTATTAGTGGTTGCTGCAGATGACGGTGTGAAGCCGCAAACAATTGAGTCAATTAAACACGCAAAAGCAGCAAATGTTCCAATTGTTGTTGCAATTAATAAATGTGATCTTCCAGATGCAGATCCACAAAAAATTAAAAATCAATTATTAGAACACGAGTTGGTTGCCGAAGATCTATCAGGTGATACTTTAGTGGTAGAGATTTCAGCAAAGACAAAATTAAATTTAGATAAACTAGTTGAGTCTATAATTCTTCAAGCTGAAATTTTAGATTTGAAAACTGATTATGAGTCTAAAGCTACAGGAATAGTGTTAGAATCTAAAATTGATGTCGGTCGAGGACCAGTTGCTACAATAATTGTAACCACAGGAACTCTTAAAAAGGGAGATTTTTTTGTTAGTGGTTTGAAATGGGGAAAAGTTAGAGCAATAATTAATGATAAAGGTAAAAATATTGATGAAGCCTCACCCTCTACACCAGTTGAAATTTTAGGTATTAATGGTGCAGCAAAAGCTGGAGATGATTTTATTGTTCTTGAGAGTGAAAAAGATGCTAAAACATTAAGTCAAAACAGAGCAGAAGAGACAAAGGATGGAAAAAATCCTTTAACATTTGCTACACAAGAATCAGCATTCTCAGATAAATCTTCAGAGGAATTAAATTTAATTATTAAATCTGATGTACATGGATCTTCGGAAGCAATTAAAAATATGATTAGTCAAATTAAACATGATGAAGTAAAACCTAAAATTATTTTAGCAGACATTGGAATGGTCACAGAAACTGATGTTACTTTAGCAAAAGCGTCGAATGCTGTGTTAATTGCTTTTAATGTTAAGCCAAGTAAGGAAGCAAAAAAAACTTGCTGAAAATGAAAAAATAAAAATTTCTTCATACAATATTATCTATGAAGTACTAGATTATATTAAACAAAAAATGTCGGGACTATTAACCCCAGATGTTCAAGAAACGATAACTGGGTCAGCTCAAATCTTGGAAATTTTTAAAGTCTCTGGAGCTGGTAAGGTTGCAGGTTCAAAAATTACTGAAGGAGAAATTACTAGTACCTCAGATATTAGAATAATTAGAGATGGAGCGATCATTTATACTGGAAAAGTTGGAACTATTTTTAGAGAAAAAAACCAAGTAAAACAGGTTAGTGATGGACAAGAATGTGGAATAACAGTTAAAGATTATATGGATTTCCAAAAAAATGACACAATAGAAGCTTTTAGTGTAACATCTACGGAGAGGTCAATTTAATGGCAGATAGAATAGGAAAACCAATTTCACAAAGACAGCTTAGAGTTGGAGAAATGATTAAACAGTCTTTAAGCATGATTTTTATAAGAAATGAGGCTAAGGTCCCCAATTTAGAAACAAACACAATAACGGTTACTGAGGTTAGAATGAGTTCAGATTTAAAAATTGCTAAAGCATATGTACTTCCATTAGGAGGAAAAGATGCTGAGGAGACAATAAATACGTTAAAAGAGTACTCATTTTTAATAAGAAAAATTTTATCACAGAAAGTGGTTATGAAATTTTTACCAAAATTACTTTTTAGAAAAGACGAATCTTTTGAGTATGCGGAAAAAATAGAAAACTTAATAAAACAAACAAATAAATAGGAAAAACGAGGCATGAACAAAAAGGCACAAGAATTAGCAATGCATGATAAAGACACTGGATCTTCTGAGATACAGATTGCTTTGTTAACAGAGAAAATTGAAACTCTCTCTAAACATATTAAGCAATTCAAAAAAGACAAACATTCGTCTGTTGGATTGTTGAGAGCGGTCAATAGAAGAAAGAAATTGTTAGAATACTTAAAAAAAACAAAAATGGATTCTTACAAGAATGTACTGTCGAAATTGAATTTAAGAAAATAGAAGTCAAGATAGATAGAACGGAATGGAACGAAACGAACGAAACGAAATGGAAATGAAATGTTTAAAGTACACAAGAAGGAAATAGAAGTAGCGGGAAAGAAAATAAGTTTAGAAACAGGTAAAGTAGCAAGACAAGCAGATGGAGCAATCATCGCAACATGTGGTGAAACAGTTATTCTAGCAACAGTCGTTGGAGCAAAAAAAGTAAATCCAGATATGGATTATTTTCCTTTATCAGTTAACTACCAAGAAAAATACTATGCAGGTGGAAAGATCCCTGGTGGATATTTTAAAAGAGAAGCAAGACCAACTGAAAGCGAAACATTAATCTCAAGACTAATTGATAGACCTATCAGGCCTTTGTTTCCTGATGAATTTAAAAATGAAGTACAGTTGTTGCCAACGGTAATTTCCTACGACAAAGAAAACCAACCAGATATTCTAGCAATCACTGCTTCTTCAGCAGCGTTAGCAATTTCAGGGATGCCTTTTATGGGTCCTGTAGGAGCTTCCAGAGTAGGTTATGTTGATGGTAAATATATTCTTAACCCATCAAAAGAAGAATTAGAAAAATCAAGTTTAGATTTAGTTGTAGCAGGTACTAAAGATGCAGTGCTTATGGTTGAGTCTGAAACATCAGGTTTATCCGAAGAAGTAATGTTAGCAGCAGTAAAATTTGGTCATGAAGGATTTGTTCCAGTAATCGAGATGATCGAGGAACTTGCAAAAGAATGTAGAAAACCTGAGTGGACTGTTGAAAAGAAAGATCTATCTGAGGTTAAGAAAAAACTTGAAGAAACTTTTACAGAAGATCTTGAGAAAGCTTTTGCAACTAGAGATAAACAAGATAGATCAAATCAAATTTCAGAAATTACTGATAAAGCTAAAATGCTTTTTGAAGAGAATGAAAATTATTCTGATCTTGATGTTAACTCACAGCTTAAAAATCTAGAGAAGAAAATTGTTAGAACTGATATTCTTAAAAATAAAAACAGAATTGATGGTAGAGGATTGTCTGACGTGAGACCTATCTCATGTGAAGTTGGTGTTTTACCAAGAACTCATGGTTCTGCTTTGTTTACTAGAGGGGAAACACAAGCAATTGTAGTTACTACCCTAGGTACATCTGATGATGAACAAAGAATTGAAAGTCTAGACGGTCTTCAAAGAGAACGATTTATGCTTCACTACAATTTCCCTCCTTTTTCAGTCGGTGAAACTGGAAGAATTGGAACTGGTAGACGTGAAATTGGTCATGGTAAATTAGCTTGGAGAGCAATTAACTCTTCATTACCTTCAAAAGAGGCGTTTCCATATACTTTTAGAATAGTATCAGAGATTACTGAGTCTAATGGATCTTCCTCTATGGCTACTGTTTGTGGAGCATCTTTAGCACTAATGGATGCGGGTGTTCCAATTAAAGAACCGGTTGCAGGTATTGCAATGGGTTTAATTAAAGAAGGTGATGATTTTAGTGTTCTATCAGATATTTTAGGTGACGAAGATCACTTAGGAGATATGGACTTTAAAGTTGCTGGCACAAAAGACGGAATTACTTCACTTCAAATGGATATCAAAATTACTGGTATCACTTTTGAAATCATGGAGCAGGCTTTGAAGCAGGCTAAAGATGGCAGAATTCATATTTTAGGTGAAATGAATAAAGCTTTAGGCGAATCTAGATCTGATGTTGGAAAACACACTCCAAAAATGGAACAAGTAACTGTTGATAAAAAAGATATTGCTGCCGTTATTGGAAAAGGTGGAGCAACAATTAGAGAGATTGTTGAAAAATCAGGTGCAAAAGTAGATGTAAATGATGAAGGAGTTGTAACAGTTGCTGCTCCAGATGAAGAGTCTAGAAACATTGCTATGCAAATGATCAAAGACATCACTGCAAAAGCTGAGATGAATAAAATCTATTCAGGTAAGGTGATGAAAATTATGGAGTTTGGTGCATTTGTTAATTTCTTAGGAAAACAAGATGGACTTGTTCATATATCAGAGTTAGCAGATAAAAGAGTTGCTAAAGTTACTGATGTTGTCAAAGAAGGTGATGAAGTAAAAGTTAAAGTGATTGGTTTCGATAGAGGTAAAGTTAAACTTTCTATGAAACAAGCTGCTGAGTAATCAAAATTAGGGGGTGGCAGGTTCGAATCCTGCCGCTTCATTAAGTTATATTCTTAGGATCTGGCATTCCAACCTTATTATATCCAGCATCTACGTAGTGAATTTCACCAGTAACACCGTTTGCAAGGTCACTTAATAGGTATAATGCTGAATTCCCAACATCATGGATATCAACGTTTCTTTTGAGTAAAGAATGGTCTTCATTCCATTTATAAAGGAATTTTGCATCCCCGATTGCAGATGCTGCCAGCGTTTTAATAGGTCCAGCACTTATGGCGTTTACCCTCATGCCTTTAGCACCTAAATCTCTTGCTAAATACTTAACACTAGATTCTAGTGCAGCTTTGCAAACACCCATTACATTATAATTTGGAATAGCTTTATTTGCTTCATAACTTAATGTGATTAAGCTTCCACCCTCCTTCATTACTTTAGATGCCTCTTTTGCAACTTCCGTAAATGAAAAACAAGAAATTAACATACTCCTTAAAAAATTTTCTCTAGTTGTATTTAAATATTCTCCTGATAATTCTGACTTATCAGAAAAAGCTATTGCATGAACCACAAAATCTATTTCGCCCCATTGTGATTTAACATCTTCAAATAACTTTGTTACATCTTCTTTTTTTTCTACGTCACAGCTAAATGTAGTTTTTGAATTTAATTTTTCTGCTAAAGGAATTACTCTTTTTTTTAAAGCATCCCCTAAATATGTAAACGCAAGCTCAGCGCCAGCTTCAGAAAGTTTTTGTGAAATACCCCAAGCAATAGATCTTTCATTGGCGACACCCATTACCAATCCTTTTTTACCTTTCATCAAGCTCATAATTATATTTTCTCAAAAATTAAAGCAGCATTGGTTCCACCAAAACCAAAACTATTAGACATTACTGTATTTAAAGTTGCTCCTGTCTCAGTTTTAGCAACTATTGGAAATTTTTTAGCCTCCTCATCCATTTCATTAATATTAGCAGATCCTGTTATAAAATTATTTTTCATCATAATTAAACAATAGATCGCCTCATGAACGGATGCGGCTCCTAAAGGATGACCTGACAAGGATTTTGTAGAACTTATTTTTGGAATTTCATTTCCAAAAGCTTCTTTTACTGCATTTAATTCTGTAATGTCTCCAACTGGAGTAGATGTTCCATGAGTATTGATATAATCAATTTTATTTTTTGATGTTGCCATAGCCATCTTCATACATCTCACAGCACCTTCTCCTGATGGAGCTACCATATCGTATCCATCTGAAGTTGCCCCATAACCAGTTAATTCCGCGTATATTTTAGCTCCTCTTGCTTTAGCATGTTCGTATTCTTCTAGCACTAGCACTCCACCACCACCAGCAATTACAAATCCATCTCTAGTTTTATCATATGCTCTTGATGCCGTCTCTGGTGTATCATTATATTTCGAAGATAAAGCTGTCATGGCATCAAACATTGCAGTCATCGCCCAGTGTATCTCTTCACTACCGCCTGCAAAAACAACATCTTGTTTTCCCATTTGAATTAATTCCATTGAGTTTCCAATACAGTGGCCACTTGTTGCACAAGCAGAACTCATTGTGTAATTCGTCCCTTTAATTTTAAACGGAACAGCAAGTGTTGCTGATGCTGTACTGGCCATTGTTCTTGGAACAATGAATGGTCCCATTAATTTTGGAGTTTTAGCTCTAGTTTTATCTGCTGCTAAAATAACATTTTCAATTGAGGGTCCACCCGAACCCATAACTATTCCTGTTTTAAAGTTACTAACTTCACTTTCCTCTAATCCAGAGTCTTCGATTGCTTCTTTCATTGCTATGTAGTTGTAAGCAGAACCTGAACCCATGAATCTTATTGTTTTTCTATCAATATGATCTTCAAGTTTTATGTTTGGCTTACCATGTACATGACTTTTTAAATTATGTTCTTTATATTCTTCACTAAAAGATATTCCAGATTTTGTTTTCAATAATGACTGATGTACTTCTTCTTGATTGTTACCTAAGCATGAAACAACGCCTAAACCTGTAATTACTACTCTTCTCATTATTTAAACAATCCTACTTTTAAACTATCTGCTGAATATATTTTTTTATCATCTGCAAAAACTACCCCATTAGCAAGACCAACAGTCGTACCTCCTGGTGACATAATTTTTTTCATATCTATTTCATACCTTACATTTTTTACACTTTGTAAAACTTCTCCAGTAAATTTTACTGTTCCAACACCTAGTGCTCTACCCTTGCCAGGATTTCCTAGCCAACCTAGGTAAAAACCTACCAGCTGCCACATAGCGTCTAACCCTAAGCAACCAGGCATAACGGGGTCAGATTTAAAATGACAATCAAAGAACCAAAGATCATCTTTAATATCTAGCTCAGCCTTTAAAGATCCTTTTTTATAGGCCCCATTATTGTCATTAATCTCTGTTATTCTATCAAACATAAGCATTGGAGGAAGGGGTAATTTAGCATTACCAGGGCCAAAAAGATCACCATTTCCGCAAGTAATTAGGTCATCGTAGCTATAGGAGTTTTTTTTCATAAAAATTGAGTTCCCTTATTACTTGATTTAATGATAATATAATATAATAAAACAATACAATTTATTCTTAGTTTAGAATTATTATAAAGAAATATGACAAAAAACTTCAATTTTATTGAAAAATTAAGAGAAACTGGTCTCAGACCTACAAAGCAAAGGGTTAAAATTTGTGAGGTTTTATTTAACAGAGATAAAACTTTTCACTTTACAATTAACGATCTTGTTAAAAAAATATCTGAAGAGCTAAATGAAAAAATATCTCTCGCAACAGTTTATAACACTGTTCATGCCTTACAAAAAAAGGGATATTTAAAGGAGATATCAATAAACTCAGACAAAAGCTATTTTGATACTAACACAACTGTTCATCACCATTTTTATGATGAAGATACCCATCAATTAATAGACTGTGATGAAAATGAAATAGAAAATGTGAATGTTAAAAAAAATATCACTGGAAAAAAAATTAACTCAGTTGAAGTTCTGGTTAGAGTTGCGAGTGATAATCAAAATCAAAATTAATTCAATAAAATCAATTACTTAAATTATAAATTATAATTATTCTAAACTGTTGACAATCACTTTAGAAGTATTATATCCTAAACAATCATTAAATTAAGGAGAATAAAATGTCATTAAAAGGAAGTAAAACAGAAGAAAATTTAAAGGAAGCTTTTGCTGGCGAAAGTCAAGCAAACAGAAGATATCTTTACTTCGCACAAAAGGCTGACATCGAAGGATACAATGATGTAGCTACAGTTTTTAGATCAACTGCCGAAGGTGAGACAGGCCACGCGCATGGTCACCTCGAGTATTTAGAAGAAGTTGGAGATCCTGGAACTGGTATGCCAATTGGTGAAACTAAAGCAAATTTAGCATCAGCTGTTCAAGGTGAAACACATGAGTACACTGATATGTACCCAGGTATGGCCAAAACAGCTAGAGAAGAAGGTTTTGAAGAAATTGCTGACTGGTTTGAAACTTTAGCAAAAGCTGAAAAATCTCATGCTGGTAAATTCCAAAAAACTTTAGAGTCTATTAGCTAATTAATTCATTTAGTGGACATTAACTTGTCCACTAAAAATCCAAATAAATATTCAAAAATTATGAGCAAAGAAGGTAGCTTAGATGCACCAACTAGACATCCAATTGATTTTGAGCACCCTGATTTTTTAAATCCTGAAAAATTAGACTCAGAAATGAGAAGAGTATTTGATATTTGTCATGGTTGCAGAAGATGCTTTAATCTTTGTGACTCTTTTCCAAAGCTATTTGACATGATTGATGAGTCTAGAGATGAAGACGTTGAGAGTTTATCCAGTGATCAATTTGCTCCCGTTGTAGATGCATGTACTTTATGTGATATGTGTTTTATGACTAAGTGCCCATATGTCCCTCCTCACGACTTTGATTTAGATTTTCCTCATTTAATGTTGAGATATAGAACTGCGCAGATGAAGTTAGGAAAATTACCAAGTGTACCAACTCAATTAGCTAAAATTGACAGAAACGCAAAAATTGGGGTTATGTTTTCTAAAATTGTTAATTGGGCATCAAATATTAAAAATAAATTAATAAGAAAAATTTTAGAATTTATATCTGGAATAGATAAAAGAGTTCAATTACCAAAATATAATTCAGAGACATTTTCAAATTTTTTTAAAAGGAATAATGATAAAATTAAATATGAACTGATTAACAAAGATAGAAAAGTTGTAATATATTCTACATGTTTTGTAAATTTTAATAAAAAAAACACAGGTGTAGCTGCATTAAAAGTTTTAAAAAAAAATGGTGTAGAAGTTCAAGAAGCTTACCCAGGCTGTTGTGGAATGCCTTTCTTGGAACAGGCAGATCTTCCAAAAGTAGTTGAACAAGCCAAAAAAGTATCAAAAGATTTAATTGAATGGATTGACAAAGGTTACAAAGTAATAACTTTAACAGCAAGCTGTGGCTTAATGTTAAAATTTGAATGGCCATTGTTATTACCTGAAAGTGAAAATGTAAAAAAATTATCTTCAAATGTAATGGATATTGACGAGTATGTGGTTGATATCGCTAATAAGGAGGGATTAGCTGAAGGATTAGAGGAAATTGATGGTGGTGTTACAGTTCACCACGCGTGTCATGCAAGAGCTCAGAACATGGGTATCAAGGCTAGAGATATGTTAAAAAATATTCCTAATGTAAAAATCGATGTTGTCGAAAGATGTGCTGGTCACGGTGGAACATTTGGAGTGATGAAGGAAACACACGATTTAGCAAATAAAGTTGGGAGACCAACAGCAAGACAAATAAAAAACAAAAATAATAAGTATATGGCATCTGATTGTCCTTTAGCTGGAAAGCATTTAAAACAATTAGAAGTTGACACAAATATTTCTAACAATGAGGCACTACATCCTATAGAACTTATGGCAAAAAGTTATAAATTATGATTATGCCCAAAGAAAAAAGAGAGATACAAAAATCTGATATAATGCCACTTGATGCATATATAAAAGACAGAAAAGAATTAAGGAAAAATATTGTTAACTTTAAAAAAAATCGAAGAGTTGCACTAGGACCTTACGCTACATTTTATTTTGAAAGCTATGAGACTATGTTAGCTCAAGTTCAAGAAATGCTTTATATTGAAAAAGGTGGAGATGAACAGCTGCATGATGAGTTAATTGCATACAATCCATTAATTCCAAATGGGAAAGAGTTAACAGCTACTCTTATGTTTGAAATAGATAACCCCATATCTAGAGCAGCCTTTTTAGGTAAGGTTGGTGGAATTGAAGAAATGGTATTTATGAAAATAAACGGCGAGACCGTTAAAGCTGTTCCCGAAGAGGACGTTGATAGAACTTCTGCTGAGGGTAAGGCTTCTTCAGTCCAATTTATACATTTTAATTTTACGGATGAACAAATCCAAAAATTTAAATCGAGTGATGTTAATATTGAACTTGGAATGGATCATAAAGAATACTCACACACCACTAAATTAAGCAAAGAAAATATAGCCTCTTTGACTGCGGATTTTAGTTAGTTAAACCCCAAATATCATCTGTTTTAATCCATCCATTAAAATTATCAGTTTTTATTTCACACCAATTTTTTTCACATTTTTGAACAACTAATAACCTTCCCTTTTTTATTAATGCTATGGGTTTTGCAAATGATGTAGGTTTTTTGAATAAAATTTTATCCTTAGTAGCAATAACTGAATTAATTCTTTTTAATTGCGAAACGTGTATCCAACCACTATTATTTTTTAAGTCAATTATTCTTCTAAAGTTTTCTTTTTTATCTATTTGTTTTATGGGAAGATTTATTTTTTTATAAACATACTTAACATCAGAGTCAAAGCTTGGACCATAACGAACATTAACTTTATTTTTTTTCAAAGAGACAAAAATTTCATTTGCAGAACTAATTGTGCAAAAAAATAATAAATAAAATAATATAGAAATTTCTTTAATTTTTATTTTTAAAATCACTTTTTTCTTTTTTTTAATTTTACTCTTCTAATATTTAAATTTAATAAATCTAGAATTAAAATAAATCCATTTAAATTTTGACCAATATTAAGAATTTTTCTTAAAATTTCGTTTGCTTGCATTGTGCCAACAATTCCTGCTACAGTTCCTAAAATACCGTCATACTCACAATTTAGAATATCATCTGTAACAACCTCTTCTTGATAAAAATCTCTTAAACTAGGATTATTTTTATTTTTAAAATCAAAGCTAAAAATGTGACCATCAAACTTACTTATAGCACCAACTACAAGAAATTTTTTATAATCTAAACTTATATCATTAATTAAAAATTTACTTTCAAAGTTGTCTGTGCCATCAACAATGTAATCATAATTTTTAATAATTTTATTAAATTTGATTTTATTTAATTTATAATTAAAAATATTTATTTTGGTTTTTGAATTAATTTCATTCAATTTTTTTTTTGCAATTTTAACTTTTGATTTATTAATATCTTTCTCAGTATATAAAGTTTGTCTATGGATATTTGACAAACTAACCCTATCGTGGTCTACAATACCTAGTGTTCCAATTCCCGAGCGTGTTAAAAATTCAGCAGCAGGGCACCCCAAACCACCCATTCCAATAATTAAAACTTTTGCATCCTGTATCTTTCTTTGACCTAGTGCACCGATATTTTTCAAAATAATTTGACGAGAAAACTTTTCTATTTCTATTTTACTTAATTTTGTGCTCATTTTCCTGTTGAGCCAAATCCACCCTCTCCTCGAATTGTTTCTGGCAAAGTTTCTGTTTCTTCTAGTTCCATTTTAACAACTGGTGTCAAAATCATTTGTCCTATTCTATCATTATTATTGATTATAAATTCATTATTCCCATGGTTAAAGAGAATAACTTTTATTTCACCCCTATAATCACTATCAATTGTGCCAGGAGTATTTAATACACTAATATTATTTCTAGCTGCCAAACCAGATCTTGGTCTTATTTGTATTTCGAATTCCTCTGAAAATGCAACAGAAATACCAGTTGGTACTAAACAAGAAGATTGTGGTTTAAGAATTATTGTTTCAGAAATAAAAGCCATTAAATCCATCCCTGAAGCTCCACTAGTTTTATAAGCAGGTAATTGAACAGAGGAAGCTAATTTTTTGATTAGAACTTTTGCCATTAATTTAATTGATCAATAATTCTATCAACTATTTCATCAGATATTTCAGACTTTTTTTTATAAAAGAGTTTTTCGTTATTTATTTTTTTATTTTTGTAGTGAATAGTTACTTCATTAAAATCAGAATTAAATCCTATATTTTTATTTGCAACATCATTTGAAATTATCCAGTCACAATTTTTTTTATTTAACTTTTCTTCTGCATTATTTTCGTGGTCATTAGTTTCAGCTGCAAAACCAACAACAAGACTTGGCCTCATTGAATTATGGTTAGAAACATAATTTAAAATATCAACGTTTTTTTCAAGATTTAAATTTAATATTTCTTGTTTTTTAATTTTATTTGTAAACTTTTTTTGTAACTTAAAATCAGCTACAGCTGCTGCAAAAATTGCCACATCAGTTGGTAAACTTTTTTGAGTTGCAAGAAACATTTCTTCTGCTGTTTCAACTTTAATTAGATTAATATCATCATCAATCTCTAAGTTAGTGGGACCTGAAATAAGCGTGGTATCGAAACCTTTTTTAGAGAGAGATTTTGCAATCTCATACCCTTGTTTGCCACTAGATTTATTAGTTATAAATCTTACAGGATCTATGTATTCATTAGTAGGTCCTGCTGTAACTAAAGCTTTTAAATTTTTATTTCTTTTCTTATTTAAAAAAAATTGATCAATTTCTTCAGCAATTTTTCTTGGATCTGACATTTTGCCCTCACCATATTCTCCACAAGCCATGTCCCCAATTTCAGGTCCAATGAATTTATAACCACAATCTTTCAATTTTTTTAAATTTTCTTTAGTAGTTTGATGTTCCCACATCCTTACGTTCATTGCTGGAGCTAAATAAATAATTTTATCTGAAGCGAGAACAACCGTCGATGCTAGATCATCTGTTGTACCCTGAGCAAGCTTTGAAATAGTATTTGCTGTTGCAGGAGCGATTACAACAACATCAGCCCATCTTGAAAGCGAAATATGGTCCATTTCAGTTTCGTTTTCGACACTGAATAATTCACTGTAAACTTTGCCTTGAGATAGCGCAGTAATTGAAAGAGGTGTTACAAATTCTTTAGCACTTGCAGTAAGTATAGTTTTGATTTCTGCACCATTTTTTTTGAAAAGCCTAATTGTCTCAAGACTTTTGTATGCAGAAATTCCACCACATATGATAAATAAAATTTTTTTGTTTAACAGATTTTTCATTTCGAGAATTAAAATACTATAAGTCCAAAAATTACAAGTAGTAATAAACCAATAATAGACTGATTTCTAAAAGCATTCATTTCTGCTTTTTTATCATTTAAAGCAGTATAGGAGTTTGAATTCTGAGGGATTTGGCCGCTAGCTAAAAACGTTAAAGCTTGATTAGCTTTATCCATAATCTCAGGAAATTCTGGTAATCGCTTAATTACCTCAGAAGTATTCTTTAATGTCTCATTCAAATTTGTTATTGGATCTTTTGTTTCTCTCAACCAAGTCTCAAGCACAGGTTTAGATGTTGTCCATATATTTGTACTTGGATTTAATTTTCTTGCAACACCCTCAACTACAACCATTGTTTTTTGTAGCATTAATAACTGTGGTTGAGTTTGCATGTTAAATTTTTCTGTCACATCAAAGAGTTGTTTCAATAATTTTCCACCCGAGATATCTTTTACCTCTTGTCCAAAAATGGGCTCTCCTATTGATCTTAAAGCTTGAGCCAAGTCGTCTATTGGAACATCTTTTGGAACTAACCCAGCCATTAAGTGTACTTCAGCAACCTTACGGTAATCCCTTTGAATAAAACCAAATAAAATTTCTGCCAGAAATCTCTTACTAACTTTATCTAGCCTGCCCATTATACCAAAATCTATTGGTGCAATTTGACCACTATCATTAATAAAAATATTTCCCTGATGCATATCCGCATGAAAAAAGCCATCTCTTACGGCGTGTCTTAGAAAATGTTGAATAATATCTTCTGCTATTTTACTAGTATCTAAATTTCTTTTTTTCAATTCTTCAGTTTCTCTAATTGAAACTCCATCAATCCAATCCAGAGTCATTACATTTTCACTAGTAAAATTCCAATAAATCATTGGAACTTTAAATCCAACATCATTCTTTGTATTCTCAGCATATTCGTTAGCAGCTGCAGCTTCAAATCTTAAATCCATTTCAAGATTTGTTATCTCTTTTAATAAAAAAACAACCTCTATTAGTTTTAATCTTTTTGTTTTTTTTACAAAAGACTCGATTATAAATGCAAACAACATCATTGCATCAATTTCTTCATTAAATATTTTTTTTATATCTGGTCTTAAAATTTTTATGGCAACATCTTTAATTGTTCCATTGTCATTAATTTTTGCTTTATGTACTTGAGCGATTGATGCTGCTGCAACAGGTTCACTTAAATCAATTATAGAATTAAAAGACTCTTCTCCAAGATCATCTCTAATGATTTGTTTTGCCTCACTTAAAGAAAATGGAGGTAAACGATCTTGAAGATTTTCAAGTTTTTTCGATAATTCTTCCCCAATGATATCAGGTCTAGTAGCTAGAAATTGTCCCAGCTTTATAAAAGTAGTACCCATTGACTCTAGCGATCTAGAAAGTCTTTCTCCTTCGTCTTTATCAAAATTATGCACTTCTTTTTTTTGAAATGAAAAAGATAATATTTTAAATAAAATAATTAAAATCAGTGGAGGTTTTTTAAACTTTGATGCAATTGAAAGTATATCTGATTTTGCAATTTTTCTTCCTAATTTAAACAAAGTAATTAACTTTCTAATCATTAAATTTTCCACCCACTATGAATTGAAACAATACCGTTAGAAAAATTCCTATAAGAACATTTTTGAAATTTATGTTTTTGCATCAAATCAATTAGCTCTTCTTGATTAATGAACTGCTCAATACTTTTTACTAAATATTCATAGGGTTCTTTTTCCCCCACTATAAATTGACCAATTATAGGTATTAACTTTGAGTAATTTTTGTAAATTAAATTTAGATTTGTGTTTTGAATTTTAGAGAATTCTAAGCAAAGATACCGTCCACCAGGCTTTAAAACTCTATAAGCTTCAGAAAGTGCTTGATCTAGATTTTTTGTATTTCTCAAACCAAAACTGATTGTGTAGTAGTCAAAAGAGTTATCACTTAATGGCAACTTTTCAGCTGGAGCTGTAATCCACTCAATATTTGCATATTTAGATAACTTATTTCTCCCTTGGCTAATCATTTTTTTGTTAGGATCTACAGATGTGACATTAGATTTTTTATCAGTTTTGTCTAAAAAAAGTTTACCAATATCACCGGTGCCACAAGCAACATCCACTAACTTTTTGTTAACAGATGGGCCCATCATATTAATCAGACTTTTTTTCCAAAGTCTATGTATGCCTAATGACATAAAGTCATTCATCAAATCATAACGGTCATAGACTTGATCGAATACACCTTCTACTAGTCCTTTTTTATTTTGAAGATATTGTTGCATAAAAAATTATATATTGAATATAGTGTGAAATGCCAGAATTACCAGAAGTAGAAATTGTTCGACAATCTTTAAATAAAAAAATTAATCAAAAAAGGGTAAAAAAAGTAATAATAAGAAATAGAAACTTAAGATTTTTAATACCAAATAATTTTAAAAGTCATATTAAAAATAAAAAGATAGTTAAAGTAGATCGATTTTCAAAATATTTAATAATATGTTTTTTAGAAGGGGATTATTGTTTAGTTCATCTAGGCATGTCAGGAACAATTCATATTGTCGATAGATTTAAAATATCAAAATTTACAAACACTAGTTTTTATCACTCACCAACACTTCCTAAAAAACATAATCATGTTGTATTTGAATTTGATAATTTTAAAGTAATTTATAATGACCCAAGACGTTTCGGTTTTTTTCAATTAATTGAAAATAAAAATGCTTTAAATGAAAGATTTAAACATTTGGGTCCAGAGCCATTTGATAAAAAATTTAATTTAAATTATGTGATGAGTTTTTTTAAAGACAAAAATAAAGAAATTAAAAGTTTTTTATTGGATCAAAGATTTGTTTCAGGAATTGGCAACATATATGCTAGCGAAATCTTATACTCATCTAAAATAGATCCATTTAAACAAGCAAAATTATTAACTAGAAATGATTGTAAAAAAATCATTTTGAATTCAAAAAAAATTTTATATAGGGCAATAAAAAAAGGAGGATCCAGTATTAGAAATTTTCAAGATGTATCCGGAACATTGGGGGCTTATCAAAAAGAGTTTAAGGTTTATCAGCAAGATGGAAATAGTTGCAAAGCTATTCAATGTTTAGGTGTTATAAAAAAAAAAATTGTATCAAATAGATCAACTTTTTTTTGTGATTCCTGCCAAAAATAGTAAAATATTATGTTGACCACTATAAATTCTCAAGTTATACCCCTGCGCAGATGGCAAACACAAAATCAGCGATTAAGAGAATACGAAAAATTTCGAGGCAAACAGTAGTTAATAAGGCTAGAAAAAGTAAATTTCGTAACGCCTTAAAGAAAATGAACCTCCTAATTGTGGAAAAAAAGAAAGAAGAAGCTTTGAAATTTTTACCAAAGCTTAACTCAGAACTAATGAAGATTGCAAAGACTGGAATTATCAAGAAACAAAACGCATCTAGAAATGTTTCCAGAATTACAAAGAAGATTTCTGCAATCTAAGCGTTAAAAAAATTTCATTTTTTAAACAACCTTCAATAAGCACACTATCTATTTACAAGTGACTTACTTTTACTATATTTAGATTTAGTAAATATTTCCTCTATATAAATTCAATCTATATTTGATTCAATCATGGTTTGATTCAATTTATAATTTCAATTTCTAAATTTTTTAAAAAATTAATTTCAACTTTGACTATGTGAAATCTAAATCCACAATCCTAGATTTCATTTTTTTTAAAAAATTTTTATTAACTTGTTGCAAATTATTTTAAATGAGTTCTAACTAAGTTTCTTCCAAACTTATGAATAAACTAACAAATAATCAAAATATAGAAAATTTTAAATCGAACAGCCTTGAATGGAGATTAGTTCAGTCTGATATGAGAGATAAATTAGGATCTGAAGTTTATGAAAGTTGGTTAAAAAAAATTTCATTTATAGAAGAATTCAATAATTATATATTGTTATCTGTACCAACTAGATTTATTAGAGACTGGATAACATCAAGATATTTAGATCAAATATTACAAATTATAAAAAATTATAAAAAAGATGTTGTTAGAATTGAATTTAGAATAGTTGAACCAGATCATTCTGTTAAAACTAATGATGCTTTAGAAGAAGGTAATTTTAAAGAGAATGTTTCCTTTATTAAAGACTCTTATTTACAATATAATCGAATTGATCCTAATAAAAGATTTGACAATTTTATCATGGGATCAAGTAATAAGCTGGCTTACGAGGCATCACTAAAGGTTTCAGAAAATATTTCGCATTATAACCCACTTTACATTTATGGTGGTGTTGGAATGGGTAAAACACACTTGTTAAATTCGATTGGTTATGAGTTAAAAAAAAATAATAAAGTTATGTTTATTTCAGCAGAACGTTTTATGTATCAATTTGTAAAATCAATTAAATCAAATGATATGGTAAAGTTTAAAGAATACTTTAGAAACACTGACATATTGTTAATCGATGATATTCAATTCATAAGTGGTAAAGAAGCAATGCAAGAAGAATTTTTTCATACCTTTAATGCTCTATTGGATAAAGGTTCACAGATAATCATCTCAGCTGATAGACCTCCTAATAAATTATCAAGAATTCAAGAAAGAATTAAATCTAGATTTTCAGGTGGATTAGTAGTTGATATTCAAAAACCAGATTTAGAATTAAGAAAAAAAATTGTTCAAAAAAAAACAGAAGAACTAAATAGTATATATTCAGACCAATTACAGATTTCAAAAGATATACAAGATTTTATAAGCACTGAAATCAAAGGGAGTATAAGAGAGATAGTTGGAGCAATAAATAGGGTGATTTCTTTCTCAAGAATTTACGAAAAAGTCCCAAATTTATCTGAAACAAAAGTAGTCCTGAAGGATTTATTAAATCTATCGGAAAACAAGGTCACTATTGATTTAATTCAAACAGTGGTGTGTAAGTTTTTCAAAATTAGTAAAAATGAGATGTTGTCTTCGAGAAGATCAAGGTATTTAGTAAGACCTAGACAAGCAGCAATATATTTAACCAAAATTCTTACTTCGAAATCATTACCTGAAATTGGAAGAGAATTTTCAAATAGAGACCACACAACAATAATACATTCTGTTAAAACTATTGAAAAAATTAAAGAAAAAGATCCCGAAATGGTTGACAACATTAATAAATTAAAAAATCAAATATTATATAATAATAAGGATAATGAAATTTAACGTTAATCAACAAGACCTTCAACAAGCACTCAATTATTGTCAAGGAGTTATAGAAAAGAGAAGTACTTTACCTATTTTATCTAATATTTTAATAGACGCAAACAATTCAAACTTAATAATAACAGCAACAGATCTGGATTTAATTTTTATACACAAAATAAATAATGTGGAAGTATTAGAGGAAGGAAAAACTACAACTGTATCATCAACCATATATGATATTGTCAGAAAGTTATCCTCTGGGAAAAAAATTAATTTAACTTTGAATGAAACAAGTAAACTCCATTTAGAGTCTGAGAATTCTATTTTTAATTTAAATTGCCTCAGTCCATCAGAGTTTCCTCTTACAGATGAAAATTTTAATCAAAATGAATTTATTATTAAATCTAAACAACTTTTGAAATTACTAAATAAATGTAAATTTTCAGTTTCTAATGATGAAACAAGGCATTACTTGAGTGGAATTTATTTTCATCAAACAGAAGTAGAAGATAAAAATTTTCTTACAGCTGTAGCAACGGACAGCCATCGGATGTCTATCTCTAAAATTAGATTAGACCAAAAAATTGATTTTGATCCAATAATATTACCAAAAAAAACAATATTTCAGCTATGTTCTCTTTTGGATAGCTATGATGGTGACGTAAAGGTTTCAAATGCTAAATCTAAAATTAAATTTGAATTAAATAACAGTATATTAATATCAAAATTGATAGATGGTAAATTTCCTAATTATATCCAGGTAATCCCTAAAAATAATCAAAAAAAATTAGAAATAGATTTAAAATTATTTTTAAATTCTGTTGATAGAGTAGCATCAGTTTCGTTAGACAAAAAAGATGGAGTAAAATTTAGTTTATCTAAAGATACATTAGATTTATCAGTTAATAATGCTAACAGTGGTGATGGAAAGGAGACCTTGGATGCAAAATTTGATCACGACTTAGAAATCAGTTTTAACTCTAGATATTTAATAGATGTAGCTTCTCAATTAAATGGAGAAAAAGTAGAGATATTTTTTAATGATACAGGTTCTCCAGCTTTAATAAAAGACCCAGGCGATTTTGATAGTATTTATGTTGTTATGCCAATGAAAGGTTAACTTAATAAGTTGAGTTCATTATAAATTTTACTTTCTAAAATCTGTAAAAAATTTTCTTTATCCATTCCAGCATTAATAGGTGTTAAAATAGAAACAGTTATTGTTTTATGACTATTTTTTTTACCTTTTTTTGGCCATACATATCCAGAATTAACAGCGACGGGTTGGCAGGCTATATTTAGCTCCTGATAAATTCTGGTTGCTCCTTTCTTAAAGGAAGGACGTTCTTCAGGTAAAACTCTTGTTCCTTGAGGAAAAATTATTAATGGTCTATCGCTACTATTTACTGTTCTTAAAATATCTTCAAAAAATCCTAAATTATCCCTACTTACCTTATTTCTATTTATAGAGATAGATCCAATTTTTTTTAAGTACCATCCAAAAATTGGAATTCGAAGTAACTCTTTTTTTAAAATAAATACTGGTGAATTGAAAACAGTTTGTAGGTAAAATGTTTCAAACATAGATTGGTGGGAGGCAGCAATAAAAAATTTTTGGTCAGTTATAATGTTTTCTTTACCTTTAATAATAATTTTTACCGATAGAAAAAATCTTAAACAAAACCCAGCCCAGTAACCCATCAATTTTCCTCCAAGCAAGGTGATTTTTCTTGGTAAAAGTAATGCAGGTAAAAATATTATTGAAATAATAATTATTCCTACAAAAAAAAATATTGAGAATAATGAATTTCTGATCATTTTTATCAAAAGCTAAATTAAATCTGTATGCTTCTGTCTTTTTTTAATTATTTTAATTTTTCTTCCTTTTATCAGTAATTCAACAGCTTTTGGTCTAAGATTATAATTAGAGCTTAGAGACATACCATAGGCACCAACATCACATATAGCTACAAAATCTTTTTCTTTTAATTTTTGAAATTTTTTTAAAGTTACAAATTTATCTGTACTTTCACAAATAGGACCTACAAACTCGTAAATATATCTTGAAATACTGTTTGATTTATTAACGGGTAAGATTTTATGAACTGCTCCATATAAAGCTGGTCTCATGAGATCATTCATTGCAGCATCTAAAATAATAAATTTTTTGGCCCCACCATCTTTAATATAAATTATTTTAGATATTAAAGTTCCTGTATTACCAATTATTGATCTACCTGGCTCAAAAATAATTTTCGTATCATGCTTTTTTAAAAAATTTTTAATTGCTAAGTTATACTTTTTATAATTAAGCTTTTTAATTTTATTACTGTAAGAAATTCCCATTCCTCCACCTAAATCAACAAATTTAAATTTATGATTAGTTTTATTAATTATATTACTTACAGCTTTGAGCATCCTTTCATATGGCTTGTGGTCTAATATTTGACTACCTATATGAACACTTAAACATTGTAGACTGATATTTTTTGAGTTTTTGCAGTAGTTTACTAGTTCATAAAATATTTTACTGTTTACTCCAAATTTATTTTCACTTTTACCAGTAGAAATCTGTTTAAGTGTTTTTGCGTCAGTATTTGGGTTTAGTCTTATCCCAACTTGTACTATTTTTTTTTTTCGTTTTGCAATTTTATTAATCTCTTTAATTTCACTTTTTGACTCAGCATTAATAAGTAGTATTTTTTTCTCAATAGCGAAATTGATTTCTTCATTAGTTTTACCAACCCCTGAAAATACTATTTTGCTTGGATCTACTCCTGCTTTTAAGGCTAACATTAGTTCTCCTTTAGAAACAACGTCAGCTCCTAAACCAAATTTCTTAATTTCTTTAATCATATTTACGTTAGTATTTGATTTTACTGAAAAGCAGATTAACGGAGAAAAGGATTTAAAGTTTTTTTTAAAATTATTTATATTTTCTTTTAACTTTGAATAAGAATAACAATAAGCAGGTGTGCCAAATTTTTGTGCTAAACTTTTAAAATTGATATTCTCAATTATTAATTGTTTGTTGTTATATTTCATTAAGCTTTATTAATTAAAAGTAATTGCATACTTTTCTTAATTTTAGACTCTTTATATTCAGGATCACCTTTTTTCCCGCAAGAGAATAATATGCAACACAACATTAAAGCTAAGGTAAATTTTCTGATCATATTTATTTTTTATATTTCATTATCATCTTTTTAATATTATCAAAAGATGTTCCCCCAAAAGAGTTTTTTGAATTGACAGAATAGTTTAAATCAAACACTTTTAAAACATCTTTGGTAAGTTTAGGCTCAATTTTTTTAAGTTGGCTTAAAGAAAGTTCGTTTAAATTTTTTTTTGTTTTTTCTGCTAAATTAACTATAGCGGAGGTTTTTTGATAAGCGTTTCTAAATGACATCGCATGATTTTTCACAAGATAGTCAGCTAAGTCTGTTGCGGTAATGTATCCTTTATTTGCAAGCTCAAGCATTTTTCTTTTATTAGGACTACAATTTTTTAACACCTCATCAAAAATTTTTAGACAATTTACAAGTGTATCATTTGAACTAAAAACAAACTCTTTATCATCTTGAAGATCTTTAAAATAAGAAAGTGGTAACCCTTTTAAGATAGTCAGCATAGAAAATAGATTTCCATAGGTACTTCCAGATTTACCTCTTAAATATTCTAGAAGATCAGGATTTTTTTTTTGAGGCATTATCGAAGATCCAGTTACAACTTTATCAGACAAGTTAATTAAATTAAATCCATCTGAATTCCATATAATTAACTCTTCTGCTATTCTTGAAATATGCATAGAGCATACTGATACGCTGTA
The DNA here is from genome assembly GCA_902520645.1 of uncultured Pelagibacteraceae bacterium. Lineage (GTDB taxonomy): Bacteria > Pseudomonadota > Alphaproteobacteria > Pelagibacterales > Pelagibacteraceae > Pelagibacter. The sequence continues at coordinate 44,685 of CABYOP010000002.1, forward strand.
AAGAAAATCAATTACAAAGTCTCTATCTGAAACTGTATCAATAGAATTGTTTGTAGGTTTTTTAAAACCAAGTTTTTTGGTTGTATAATTTCTGTCTATATTAAATGAGGTACCAGATAAAGCAGCGACACCAAGTGGATTTTCATCTAAACTTTCTAGATTATTAGAAAATCTTTTTTTATCTCGATTAAAAATTTCAACATAAGACATTAGATAATGTGCAAAAGAAATTGCTTGGGCATTTTTTAAATGAGTAAAACCAGGCATGATAGTTTGAATATTTTTTTCAGCTAATTTTATTGAAGTTTTAATGACTTTATCTAAATTATTGTTTATTTCATTAGTTGCTGATTTTAACCATAATTTAAAATCAGTGATCACCTGGTCATTTCTTGATCTTGCTGTATGGACATACCCGGCCTCTTCACCAATAATTTGAAAAAGTCTTTTTTCAATATTCATATGAATATCTTCATATTTTTTATTAAACTCAAATTTTTTACTGGAAATTTCTCTCTCTATTTTATTAAGACCATAAAGAATCTTATTTTTAATTTTGAATGAGATTATTCTTTGCTTAAAAAGCATCTCAACATGAGCAATTGATCCTTTGATGTCTTCTTTGTAAAGTTTTTTGTCTACATCTAAAGAATTACCAACTTTTTGAAATAAACTTGATGAATTTTTTTTAATGCGTGTGTTCCATATTGCCTGGTTGTTTTTATTTTTTGCCATGATATTTAATTATACATATTTAATATGAGAATTTTAATATTATTTACCTTTTTCATCACTAATACTCTTGCAAATGAATTGCCAAATCTTAAAAATCTTGTAGTTCACAAAAACCCAAAAACATACAGTAATGTTATTTTTTTAGATAATGCAGACAAAGAAATTAATATTCAAAATTTAGATAGTCAGCTAATAATGTTAAATTTTTGGGCAACTTGGTGTGCACCTTGCAGAGAGGAAATGCCCTCTTTAGACAGACTGCAAGTAAATAAAAAGTTAAAGAATTTGAAAATATACCCAATTAATATTGGCAAAGAAAGACTAGATAAAGTTAACAGTTTTTTTGCTGAATTAGGTATAGATAATTTAGAACCTTATTTTGATCATCCTTCAACTCTAGCAAAAACTTTTTCTTTAAGAGGACTTCCAACAACTATACTTTTAAATTCCAAAGGAGAAGAGTTTGCAAGAATTATTGGTTCAATAAATTTTGATGATGAAAATTTTATTAATTGGCTTAAAAATTTAAGTTAATCTTTAAAAAAATAAGCAAAACCCACCAAGGCAACTATAGCAATAAATTGTAAAATGACTCTCATTTGCATTAATTTATTTGAATATTTTTTACTTGTTTCTCCACCCTTGAAAAGAGTTCCTATACCTAAAATTAAGACTACACCCACTGCAATTAAAAGTGCAATTGATAAAACTTTAACTATTATTCCTGAAAACATTTTTGTATTGTAAATTGTTTTTAGAAATAAAACACTTAATTAATTAGCTATGACATTTTGCCTTAACTCCGTAATTATTAGACCTGAAAATACAAGTGAAATAAAAAATGCAATTATTTTATTACATGGATACGGCGGTGATGGAAAGGACATTAGTATGCTCTCATTAAATTGGAAAAGACATTTGCCAAATACAGTTTTTATATGTCCAAATGGGCACGAGCCATGTGCTATGAACCCTTCAGGATATCAATGGTTTGATCTTAGCAAAGAAGAACCATCTTATATATTGGAGCAATCAATTAAAGCTGAGAATGTTATTAAAAAATTTATAGAGGAAGTTAAATTGGAATTTAATTTATCAAATAATGAGATATGTTTATCCGGTTTTAGTCAAGGTTGCATGATGTCTATAAATGTTGGCTTAACATCAGAGGAAAAATTTTCATGTATTGTTGGTTTCTCTGGTAAAATTATTGATAAAGATAACTTAAAAAATAGAATCAAAAACAAAACAGAAACTTTTCTTATCCATGGTGATACTGATCAAATTGTCCCATCAATAAACTTACTAGAAGCAAAAGACTTTTTAATCAGAAACAATGTAAAAGTCGATACGCTTTTAATTAAAAATTGTGATCATCATATTCCTATACAAGCTTCTAGCACAGCACTTAATTATATTTTAAAGAAAATTTAATATCTCTTAATGTTGATTAAGTAGATTAACTAAGTTAAAATTATTTAATGAATAATTTTATTGAACAAAATGTTTCATTAGAAAAATGTCCAGCATTAGTTTTAAATGCTGATTATAGACCGTTAAGTTATTACCCTTTATCATTATGGTCGTGGCAAGACACAGTTAAATCAGTTTTTTTAGATAGGGTAATCATAGTAAGTAATTATGATAGAGTTATAAGGAGTCCCTCATTTAATATGCAATTACCAAGTGTTATTGCTCTCAAAGATTACATAGTGCCACAATCAAAACCTAGCTTTACAAGATTTAATGTATTCTTAAGAGATAAATTTTCTTGCCAGTATTGTGGTAGCGACGACGAACTTACTTTTGATCATTTGCTTCCAAGATCAAAAGGGGGTGAGACTAACTGGGATAACGTGGTTACTGCATGCTCTACGTGTAATGTAAAAAAGGGTGGAAAATTATTAAAAAATTCAGGAATGAAATTACATCAGTATCCTTATAGACCTTCAACAGAGGATTTACATAAAAATGGAAAAAATTTTCCTCCAAACTTTCTTCATAAAAGTTGGATGGACTATTTATATTGGGATGTAGAACTAGAAGCTTAGATTTTTTCAGATATATTGATTGCAATTTTAGAACCAGTTTTTATTATTTTATCTAAAATGGAATAAGCTCCTTTTTTGGATGCACCTTTTTCGTAAGCTATATCCTTATGATTTAATTCATCTTCTCTGAATTTGATAATTTTTTTCTTTAAGGCTTTTTCACTATCATCAAGTTGGTTAATTTGATTTAAATAATGTTCATCAATAACTTCCTCAACAGAAGCGGTACAAAGCATTGCAGCCTTTTTACCTAATAAAGTTGATCCAAAGCCTAAGCCTACACCTAACAAATCCCAAAGAGGTAAAAATTTTGTTGGAGCTATATTTCTTTTCTTTATTTCCATTTCAAAGAAATCACGATGTTCTTTTTCGTGAATTTTCATTTCTTCAATAGTTTTTTTTAATTTGTCATTTTTCACAAATGTATTTAAAGCAAGTAATTGACCTTCATAAATTTTTACAGCGCCTCTTTCACCAGCGTGATCCACCCTTATAAATTCCTCAATTTTTTTTTTATCTATTCTTTTCATACCCAAAGTAAATTTTTGTTAAACCAATAGTTAATACTAAAGAAATTATTATATTAAAGCTTGTAAGAGACAATCCAAAAATTTTAAATGTTACATCTTTGCAACTTATACTTTTTTGTTGTAATTGCTTCAATATTTCATTTTTATCAATAATATTTGCTCCCTTTTCTAGATCGCATAGCAAAGACTCTTGTATAAAACCCTGTTCAATTCCTAAGTGATATAAGGATAGTATTGTTGCTATAAAAAAAATTATAGCCAATAAGAGAATAAAGTATTTTTCTAATTTGTTGAATTTATAATTTATTAGAATAATTAAGATTGCTAAAAAAAATGGAATTCTTTCATACAAACAAAGAGAGCAGGGTTGGTGTCCAAGTATATATTCTATAAAATATGCAGATATTAAGGCAATCAAGCTTATTAAAAATATTGCTATGAATAAATTTTTTTTACTAAGATTAAACATTAAATTTATAAAATAAAAATATTATTAAAAATATAATAACAAGCAATATTCCTAAAATGGTAAACCATTTTGATCCATGGCTATTCATAAATTCAGTAAATAAATGACCGAATTTATAAGATAAGTAAGAAATAATAAAAAATCTAAGACTTCTAGAAATTAGACTTACAAAAATAAATATAAGCAAATTGAAACCGATTAATCCACTTGCTATCGTGAAAGCTTTATAGGGCAGAGGAGTAAAGCCTGCTAAAAAAAGTATACTGAGCCATGCTAGAAAGCCCTCTCCAATAGATAGACTATATTTTAATTTTTCAACTTTGTTTTCATATCCATAAAACTCTATTACTTCAAAGGCTAAGTCATAAAAAAACGATCCTAAAAAGTATCCAAAAACACCTCCTAAAACTGAAAAGATAGACGCTATCAAAAATATTTTTATGTAATTTTTTTTCTTTGCTATGACCATAGGCACAATCATAACATCTGGAGGTATAGGAAAAAATGAACTTTCAATAAATGAAACTAAACCTAAGTAAAAGTTTGAGCTTTTATGTGATGCTAAATCTAAACATTTTCTGTAAAGAGTTTGAAACATTTTTTGGTTTTAATATAATTTTAGTTCTTATACTATTTAAATATAATTTAATTCAAATTAGTGGGCGAATGGCGGAACTGGTAGACGCGCACGACTCAAAATCGTGTTTCGCAAGAAGTGAGAGTTCGATTCTCTCTTCGCCCACCAAAAGATATGGAAATAAATAAACAAAATAATCTTTTAGAGCTTTTTTATCAGCAATACCTAAAAGAAAAACCTGATCAAATTTTTTTGAAATCATTAAAAAATTTAGACAATGAATTTACTTGGAAAGAAACTTATTCAAATATTCTTAAATTATCTGAAGAATTAAGTCTATTTATAAAGAACAAAGATCGCTGCTTATTAATTTCAGAAAATAGACCAGAATGGATGATTACTGATTTAGCAATAATGCTTGCAAAAGGTATCACTGTTCCAGCGTATACAACCTATGTTGAAAGAGATTACGAATATTTAATTGACGATTGTAATCCATCAATTGTAATCGTTTCAGATCATTTACAATATAAAAAAATTAAAAACATAATTAAGTCTAAACCTTTCATAAAAAAAATATTATCTTTTGAAGAAATTAAAGATGAAAGTGATGTTGTTTGTATAAAAAGTATTTTTAAAAAAGAAAAATACAAAGAAAAAAATTTTCTAGACTTAGATATTTCTAGAAAAGATCTCGCCTGCATAATTTACACTTCAGGTACACAAGGAAACCCAAAAGGTGTGATGTTAAGTCATGGAGGAATATTAAGTAATTGTGAAGGTGCTTTATTTTTACTCAAAGAGTTTATTTCAAAAAAAGCTAGGTTTCTAACCTGGTTACCCTTGTCACACTCGTATGAGCACACTGTTCAATTTGTTCAAATAGCGCTGGGTGCTAAGGTTTTTTATGCTGAAAGCATAGACAAGCTGATAAAAAATATGGGTGAATGTAATCCTGATATTATGACTGCTGTTCCAAGATTTTATCAGAATTTATATCAAAAAATAAATGCATCCTTTAATAAAACAAAAGGCCTTAAAAAATATCTAATTAATAAGATGCTCTCTCTTGGAGAGAAGACTCTATTTAAAAATAAATTATCTAACTTAGAAAAAGCACAAGATATTATTTGTGAAAAGCTTGTTAGAAAAAAAATAAAAGCACAATTTGGCGGTTCTCTAAAATTATTTATTTCTGGAGGCGGTGCATTGGATAAAGATGTAGGAGTATTTTTAAATTCCATAGGATTACCCACATTACAAGGATATGGTTTAACGGAGACCTCTCCTGTAGTTAGCTGTAACCCAAAAGATGATATAAGAATTGACACTGTTGGACCTGCTTTTGCTGCAAATGAGGTTAAAATAGCAGATGATGGTGAGATCTTGGTTAAGGGTGAAAATGTAATGTTAGGTTATTGGAATAATGATGAGGAAACCAAAAAGGTTTTAAAAGATGGATGGCTATATACTGGTGATATTGGTCATTTTGAAAATAAATACCTAAAAATTACAGAT
>CABYOP010000003.1 GCA_902520645.1 uncultured Pelagibacteraceae bacterium
ATATTTTCTGAATTAATATTATTTTGTTTCAGGTTTTTTTTTACCCATTTGGTAAGTGATGAACCGTCTCGTTCTCCATGATCTTTTTCTTGAAAACTGATTAAATTAAAACGATTTAGAGAAAAAAATCTTATTTTATCACTTAATATCTCAAGTTCAGATAAATCTATGAGCAATGAAAAAACTTTATATTTAAAGAAATGCTCTTTAGGTTTAAATCGTTTATGGATTACTGTTCCACTATAAATACAAGAGTTAATCATTAAGGTTATTCAGCATTTCAATAGATGATTTTATTCCATCTTCATGAAATCCGTAACCAAAATAACTCCCACAAAAAAGTAAATCTTTTTGGTTTTGTAATTTAGACAGCTCGTGTTGCGTATCCAATGCTTTTTGATCATAATATGGATGAGTAAATCTAACTTTTTTAAGTATTTTTGACTTATCAATCTCAAAATATGGATTTAAAGTCAAAAAAATATCTTTTTCACACTTTAAATTTTGTAATAAATTTAACCAATAGCTAATTGAATTCTTTTCAACATTTTTATCATCGATGGATGAATTCCAAGAACTCCAAGCTTTTTTGTTCTTAGGCATGGCTCTAACATCAGTATGAATATACGCTATATTTTCTTTATAGCTAAAATTAGATAGAATTTTTTTCTCGTCCTCTGATGGATTATCAATTAATTCTAAAGCTTCATCTGCATGGGTCGCTATGACTACTTTATCATAATCAAAAAACTCACTTTGCCCTCCATAGTATAAATCAATACCTGAAAGCTTTCTTTTTAATTTTTTAACTTTATAATTTTTATAATGCTCACCACTTATATTTGATATGATATGATTTACATAAGTTCTGCTTCTCTTTGATACAGTATACCATTGAGGTCTGTTTTTTAATTTAAATAAACCATGATTTTGAAAAAATTTTAAAAAAAAACTTATTGGCATCTTACTTGCCTCTAATGGAGGCATTGACCAAATAGCTGAAACCATTGGAATTATATGGTAATCTATAAATGGTTTTGATAATCTATTTTTTTCAAGATATTCACCTAAAGTTAATTTTTCTTCTAAGATACTTTCTTGATCACTTTTTTTATAAAATTTAATTATATCAAAGAACATTTTTAAAAATTTTAAATTAAACAAATTTAATCTATTAGAGAAAATACCGCTTAATCCTTTTCCACAATATTCAAAATTAGTATTATCAACTGAAACAGAAAAAGACATGTCACTCTTTTCAATTTCAATATTATTTTCTTTAAAAAATTTTATTAAATTTGGGTATGTTTGAAAGTTAAATACAATAAAACCTATATCAACAGAGACTTTTTTTTCTCCAAAAGTAAGATCAATGGTGTGTGAGTGACCCCCAAAACGGTCTTCTTTTTCAAAAAGATCTACATGATGTTTTTTGGATAAGTAATATGCAGCACTTAAGCCAGAAATACCTGAGCCGACAACAGCAATTTTCATTAATTTTTATGCTGCATCTTCTTTAAACTCATCCATACTAGGACAAGTACAAAAAATATTTTTATCTCCATAAACATTGTCTACTCGTGCGACTGGAGGCCAAAATTTATTTGTTTTCAAGAATTTTGCAGGATACGCTGCTTGCTGTCTAGAATATTTGTGTTTCCATTCATCTGATGAAAGTTCAATATCAGTATGAGGTGCGTTTTTAATTGGATTATCTACTTTATCAAATTTACCAGACTTAATCATTTCTATTTCCGTTTTAATATTTATTAAAGTATCACAAAATCTATCTATTTCCGTTAAACTTTCACTCTCAGTAGGTTCTATCATCATTGTACCAGCAACTGGCCACGACATTGTTGGTGCATGGAACCCATAGTCAATTAATCTTTTTGCAATGTCTTCCTCACTCACACCCGTTTCACTTTTAATTGATCTAATATCAATTATACATTCATGAGCAACATTCCCATTAGTACCTTTGTATAAAATTGGAAAATGGTTTTTTAATCTATGAGCTATATAATTAGCGTTTAAAATGGCAACTTCTGTAGCTAATTTCAAACCTTGAGATCCCATCATTTTTATATACATCCAAGAAATAGATAAAATACTTGAACTACCCCAAGGTGCTGCAGAAACTGCACCTATGCCTGTTGCAGGACCACAATCTTTAACCACTGGATGATTGGGTAAATAAACTTGTAAATGTCTTTTGCAAGCAATTGGTCCCATACCTGGTCCTCCACCACCGTGTGGAATGCAGAAAGTTTTGTGTAAATTTATATGACAAACATCTGGACCAAAATTTCCAGGTTTTGCAATGCCTACAAGCGCATTTAGGTTTGCACCATCCATGTAAACTTGACCACCATGTTTATGAATTAAATCACAAATTTCTGATATTTTTTCTTCGAAAACTCCGTGTGTAGAAGGATATGTAACCATCAAAGCTCCAAGATTTTCTGAATGTGTTTCTGCTTTTTTCTTTAAATCTTCGAAATCTACATTCCCTTCTTTATCACAATCTACTACTACAACTTTCATTCCAACCATTTGTGCACTTGCTGGATTAGTTCCATGTGCTGAGCTAGGTATTAAACATATATTTCTATTTTCATCACCTCTCTCTAAGTGATATTTTCGTATTACCATTAATCCCGCATATTCACCTTGAGCACCTGCATTTGGCTGAAGTGAAACTCCAGAAAAACCAGTAATTGATCTTAGCCAATTTTTAAGATCAGTGAATAATTCTCTATAACCCTCCATCTGTTCAACAGGCACAAACGGATGAGGCTCAGCTAATTCTCTCCATGAAATAGGTATCATTTCTGCAGTAGCATTTAATTTCATAGTACATGAGCCTAGTGCAATCATGGTTCTGTTAAGAGCTATATCTTTATCTTCTAACTTTTTAAGATATCTAAGCATTTCTGTCTCTGAGTGGTATGAATTAAAAACAGGGTGTTCTAAATATTTAGAAGTTCTAATTAAATTTTTTGGTAAATTTAATAAATTTGCTACAGGATCTTCTTTTTTAATTGATTCTGCTGCATTAAAAATTTTTAGTAGTTGGTTTACTCTATAAACATTTTTTCTTTCATCGAAAGATACAGATAACATTTCCGAATTTACTTTTCTAATATTAACTTTTTGATTTAAAGCATTTTCAAAAATCTGATCAGTCTTTTCTTTAGTGATAATAGTTACAGTATCAAAAAAATAATCAGAATATAATTCATATCCAGATTGTTTAATTTTATCAGCAAAATTTTTTGCTAATTGAGATACTCTTTCAGAAATATTTTTAATTCCATCAGGTCCATGATAAATAGTATAAGCTGCTGACACAATTGCTAACAAAGCTTGAGCTGTACAAATGTTGCTTGTAGCTTTATCTCTTCTTATGTGCTGTTCTCTAGTTTGTAATGATAATCTGTAGGCTTTATTTCCGTGTCTATCCACTGAAACCCCTACTAATCTACCAGGTAAAGATCTTTTATATTCATCTTTTGTCGCAAAAAATGCTGCGTGAGGTCCACCATATCCCATTGGAATTCCAAACCGTTGAGAACTACCCACGGCTATATCAGCACCTAGTTCTCTTGGTGTTTTTAACTTAGCAAGTGAAAGTAAATCGCATGCAAGTATTGCTTTACCATTCTTTTTATGGATTTTACTTATTGACTCACTTGGATCTTTAATGTCACCTAAAGTTCCAGGATATTGTAAAATTCCACATACAACATCCTCTTTTAAATTATCTAAAACTTTATCTTCATTCCCGACAAGAACTTTGAGCCCCATAGGTTCTGCCCTAGTTTTTATAAGATCAATTGTTTGAGGATGACAGTTTTCTGATACAAATACTAATTTGCAATCACTTTTATTTAATCTGTAACTCAAACCCACAGCTTCAGCAGCAGCTGTACTTTCATCAAGTAATGATGCGTTAGCAATGTCCATGCCAGTAAAATCAACAATCATCTGTTGGAAGTTCAGTAACATTTCTAACCTACCTTGTGCTACTTCAGGCTGATAAGGTGTGTATGAAGTATACCAACCAGGATTTTCTAATATATTTCTTAAAATCACATAAGGTGTGTAAGTTCCATAATAACCCATACCAATAAAATTAGAGTAAATCTGATTTTTTTTTGAAATCACTTTTAATTTTCTTAGCGCTTCATATTCTGAATTAGACTCGCCAATATTAAGTTCACCTTTAAACTGTATTTTTTCTGGAACAGTATTTTTTATAAGGTCATCTAAAGAACTATATTTAAGTTCACTGAGCATTTTTTTTTGATCTTCTTCAGAAGGACCAATATGTCTTCTCAAAAAATCTTTTTGTGAATTATGTAACATTAACTAGAACTCTCCTTTGCAAACTTATCATATTCCTCTTTATTCATTAAACTATCTAACTCAGAAATATCTTTCATTTTTAATTTAAAAAACCAAGCTGTACCCTCAGGATCCTCATTTATTTTTGCAGGATCATCAACAATGGCTTGGTTTATATCAACAACTTCCCCACTTACAGGTGTATAAACGTCACTTGCAGCTTTAGTAGATTCAACTACGCCAGCAGTTCCATCTTTTTCAACATTTGAGCCCTTCTCAGGTAATTCTGCAAATACTATATCACCTAGCATTTCAGTTGCATGTTGAGTTATACCAATTGTGGCTACATCTCCCTCTAAAATAATCCACTCATGTTCTTTTGAAAATTTAACTTCGCTCATTAATTCACTCCTTTCACATAACTTTTTTTATAAAACGGTAACTTACAAATATTTGCTGGATGTTTTTTACCTCTTACCTCTAATAAAATTTTAGTATCAATTTTAGAAAATTCTTTATCAACATATCCCATTGCTATTGGACCATTAATACTTGGACCAAATGTGCCACTTGTTATTTCTCCAATTGGTAATTCAGTTTCATTAAATATCTTGGTCTTTTCTCTAGCGATTAATCTGCCTTCGGGTTTAATTCCAACTCTTATTTGTTTTGCACCTTCCTTAATTTGGTTAATTATTTTATCCGAGCCCACAAAACCTCCATTCGATAATCTTTCTTTTGATATTGCCCATTTAAGGTTCGCCTCTACTGGAGTTTTATTTAGGTCTAATTCATGACCATATAAACATAATCCAGCCTCTAATCTCAAAGTATCTCTTGCTCCAAGACCAATTAGTTCTGCACCCTTCTTAATTAAGCTTTTTGTAAATTCTTCAGCTAAATCATTTGGAATGGATACTTCAAAACCATCCTCTCCTGTGTATCCTGATCTAGTAACAAATAACTTTTGACCATTATAATCAAACCAGTCACCTGTCATAAAAGTTAAGTTTTGAACCCCATTTATGGTTTCATTTAAAATTTCTACTGCTTTTGGACCTTGTATTGCAACTAGTGCTCTATCATTACTTAGTTCCATTTTATATTTTTTAGACAATATATCGCTTAAAATTTCAAAATCTTTTTCTTTGCATGCAGCATTTAAAATAATTAAGTATCCATCTTCCAGTTTTGTAATTATAAGATCATCATAAATACCTGCCTCTTCGTTCATAAGAAAACTATACTTAGAGCAATTTTGTTGAAGATTTTTTAAATCTAAAGGAAAAATTTTTTCAAGATCGGATGTTAGATTTTCATTTCCATAAATAAACAATTGACCCATATGTGAAACATCAAAGATACCAGCATGCGATCTTGTAAATTTATGCTCTTCAATAACACCTCTGCTGTACTGAATTGGCATCTCATAGCCAGCAAATTCAACAAACTTAGCTTGGCTATCTTGATGTAATTTATTTAAAGATGTTTTTTTAATTTCCATACTAACCCTATCGTACCCATCTGTATATTTGCCTGAGAGTTTTACTCCTTCGGCGAGAATCTAATCTCTTTCCAGAGTTAATATGTTACGGTCCTTTTACCTGAGAGTTTCCTGGGTGGTTGCTCCTTCGGTGCCACATTAAATAGTGATCTCTCCCGTTAAGAAATATTCTATCATATATCAACCAATGTCAATATTTTAAGAAGTCTTTTTTTCTAAGGAATAAAGATTGTAAAATTGAAGTAATACTGCAAAAATTACAATTGCACCTCCAATAATCACTATAAATGGTGGCTGTTCATTAATAAACATCCATGCCCAAAGTGGACCAAGAACTGCCTCTGTTAACATTATGATTCCAACCATAGCGGATGGTGTTCTTTGAGCACCAATTGTAATTAAGATAAATCCAAATCCTAATTGCATAAAACCTGCTAAGAAACCTAAAAAAATATCATGTGCAGAAATTAAAATTTTTCCAGACATTAAAAACCCAATGGTTAAAGCAAAAACCCCAGCAATAAATTGTGCAGGCACCATATCTACATTAGGATATTTTCTTACAACTAATATTAAAACTGCAAACGAAATTGGCATTATAAATGCAGCAATATTGCCTGTCATTTGACCAGGAGATAAAGAGTTTCCTACCATCAACAGGATACCAGAAATTGCTAATATTATAGAAGTAAGCGTGATGACTGAAATTTTTTCCTTTAAAAAAAAATATCCAAAAATTGCTAAAAAGATTGTTTGAGTTTGAATTATGAAATTAGCATTTGCAACAGTAGTGTTATACATTGCAAAAACGTATCCACAAAAACCAAAAGATAAAATAAAACCTCCAATAAATCCTGGAAAACCTAAATTATAGAATGATCGAAAAACTTGTTTTTTGTAAGTTATGATTAAGTAAAGACTAATTATAATTAGAAAAAAAACTGTTCTCCAAAATAAAATTTGCCAAAGGGTTGCTCCCTCAAAAGATTTTACTATTAATCCACCAAAACTTAGACTGCAAGCCCCAAGAAATACTAATAGTGGACCTGGCAATTTTCTTATGATGTTCATTAAATTTGATTAAGTAAATTCTTTGTGTCCATTTCATACAGTTTAAATAAAGTTTCTGCATCAGATAATTCTATTTCTTGAAATTTGACTTTTGAACCTGGTGCTAATTGTACTAAGCGATCATAATCAACGCTAACTACAACACCTATTTTTGGATAACCGCCTACTGTGCCATGATCTGACAGCATAATTATTGGATTACCATCAGCTGGAACTTGTATGACACCCTTGACCAAACCCTCAGACTTAATATTTGTATTTATAATATTTTCAATTTTTGGCCCCTCAAGTCTCATCCCCATCCTGTCAGATAATTTTGAAACAACAAATTCTTTCTCAAAAAATATTTTTTTTCCCTCGTCTGAAAAATAATCAAAATTAGTTCCCTTAATTACTCTTATGTTTTCAATTTTACTATTTATATAATTTACTTTTTTCAGTGTTTTATTGGAATTAATTTTTAATAGATTAATCTTTTGACCACTATCTAGTTTCTTTCCATTATTTGAACCAATATTTGCTTTAGTATTGATTGAACAACTATTCCATTGAAAGTTAAGATCAATTTCAGACCCTATTGCGAGATAACCATAAACAGATTTGTTAGTAGAAATTATGTTAACTTCATCACCATTTTCCAAATGGTAGCTCTGATAACAAACTCCATCAATTTCATTATCTTTTTTTTTGATTTTAAAAATTACATCTCCAGTAATTACAAAATTTAATTGATCACCTGTATATTTCAAATGTGGACCTTGATAAGCAAATTCAATGACAGGAGCGGTCAAATGATTGCCAACTAATTTATTTGCTAAAAGGAAATTTCGGTTATCCATTACACCACTAAAAGGAATTCCAATATGATATAAATTTTCTCTTCCTTTATCTTGAAACGTTGTATTAATACCACCCCTTAATATTTCAAAATAATTACCTATCATTTTTACTCTCATATTCTTGTCGTGAAATTTTTTTAAAAATAATTGTATCTCCAGGGTTAATTAAATTCGGATCTTTCTCTTTACTATCATCAAATACTTTTAAAGGAGTGTTTCCAATTATATTCCAACCGCCTGGGCTATCAAAAGTATAAATATTTGCAAATTGTTCGGTAATACCGACTGATCCCTGGGGTACTTTTACTCTTGGAGTTTCTAAACGTTGAGTTCTTAAATTTTCATCTATATCTCCCAAAAAAGGCATTCCAGCGATAAAACCCGTCATATAACAAAAGTACTCTTTATCAAAAAACTTTGTCAAAATTTCCTGATAACTTAAATTTAATTTTTTTTCTAATCTATCTCTGTCTAATGCGAAATTTTCCTCACAACAAACAGGTACTTCAATTTTTTTATTATTTTTGTTCTGTTCAATGGTTGTATCTAAGTTTTCAATTTTATTTTTGATTTCACTAAAATTGGTAACACGAAGATCAAATGAAATAATTAATTTATTATATGATGGAGTGAGGTTATTAATACCTTTAATTTTTTTTTCTCTAATAGTATTAAAATATTTTATTACTTCTAAATTCGTTGCTTTATTTACCTGTATACCAAAGTCACAATACAATGCTGCGTCACCAAGATTTGATATATTTTTTAACATGCCATGTTATACTTCAACAATTAACGGTATGGAAATTAATATAAATTGCGATTTAGGTGAAAAATCAAAACACCATTCAAATAAATATGATCCAGATTTACTTGAAATAGTAAATTCTGCTAACGTAGCTTGTGGATATCACGCTGGAGATAGTCAATCAATGAATGAAGTGGTCCAAATATCAAAAAAAAATGGAGTTAGTATTGGTGCTCATCCATCATTCAAAGATCCAGAAAATTTTGGACGTGAAAGGATGGAATTATCATCTGCTGAAATTAAAAAGCTAATTTTTGATCAATATGAAATTCTTCAAAAAATTGCGCATAATTATGGAGAAACTGTCACTCATATTAAGCCTCATGGTGCATTGAATAATATGGCATGTGAAGATATTAGCTTAGCAACAACTTTAGCTATCGCAATAAACGAAATTAGTAAAGATTTAATATATTTAGTTCCAACTGGTTCAAAAATGGAAGTAGCTGCTAAAAAATTAAATATGAAAATTGCATGCGAAATTTTTGCAGATAGAAATTATGAGGATGATGGCAACTTGGTCTCAAGAAAAAAACCTTATGCTTTGATAACTGATCCAGTACAAGCAAAAAAGCATGTTTTATCAATGGTTAAAAATCAGTCACTTAATTGTCACAGCGGAAAACAAATACCTTGTGAAATAGACTCTATTTGCATACATGGTGATAATAAAAGTGCATTAGCTACAGCAAAGTCTATAAAAGACAATTTGTTAGAAAATGGACTTATATTAAAACCTTTAAACCATTTGGAGAAATTTATTTAATGTTAAAAAAAATATCTATAGTTTTATTTTTAATACTATTTTCAGCTAATGCTTATTCAGCAGGTTCTGACTCTACTTCCAAGAAAGTAAAATCAGATTACGACAAAGCTGTAGAGTCAATTAAATTCGCCAAAAAATACGAAAAAAAAGGTAAAGTTGAAAAAGCTAAAAAAAGATATGAAAAGGCTCAAAAATTTCTTCTTAAATCAAATAAAAAAAAACCAAACCAAGCTGATACATTAAATTATTTAGGTTTTACAACAAGAAAACTTGGTGATTATGAAAATGGTGAAAAATATTATCTGATGGGTCTAGAAATTGATCCAAATCATAAAGGTATAAACGAATATTTAGGTGAACTTTACGTAACAACAAACAGGATGGATTTAGCAAGAGAGAGATTGAAAGTGTTAGAAAACTGTAATTGTGAAGAGTATGATGAGTTAAAAGATATCATAGATGGTGTGAAAGAGTCTAAATATTAATCTGCACCTTGTATAAATAAAAATTAACACAGCTCACATTGAAATTTTACTAAATTAGACTAATATAATTTTTATTTTGATCGAACAATCCATAATTTTATTACAAATAATCTTTATAGATATAATTCTAGCTGCTGATAATGCTATTATTATTGGTCTAATAGCAGCAAATTTTGTTCCTAAAAATAGAAAAAAAATTATTTTATGGGGTGTAGCTGGTGCTTTAGTTTTTAAAGTTATTTTTGCAGTCTTTGCTACATACTTGTTTAAGTTTTATTTCATTAAAATTCTGGGAGGTCTTTTATTGATATGGATCGTTAATGATCTTAGAAAAGACTTAGTTGAAATTAAAAAGGAAAAGAAATCCCCTACCAAGAAATCAAAAGAACCTTCTTTTATCAAAAGTGTTTACAAGGTTTTATTTGCAGATATTACAATTAGTTTTGATAATGTAATTGGAGTAGTTGGAGCAGCCAAAGGTTATTTTGGTTTCATGATTTTTGGATTAGTTTTATCTGTAGTTTTAACAGGTGCATTAGCCACATATATGGCAAAATATATCCAACAGCATATTTGGATAGCCTATGTCGGTTTAGTATTTATATTAATTGTTGGTCTTCAATTAATTATTGGTGGACTGGTTGATTTAGAAATTTTAAATATTAATGAAGAATTTAAAAAATACTTTTAATTAATAAGAGTGTTTTTTTAAAGGAAATTTCTTACTTCTCACTTCTTTCGCATAAGTTGATACGGCTTTAGCAATCTCTTTTCTAATGTTCGTGTATTTCTTTATAAATCTAACATTAATTGGATTTAAACCAATTAAGTCATCAAAAACTAAAATTTGCCCATCACAATTATTTGAGGCTCCAATACCAATGGTTGGGATTTTGATTTGTTTTGTAATAGCCTTTGCTAGTGAGCTTTCTATGCATTCTAATACCATCGAAAAAACACCTGCGGTTTCTAGTAATTTTGCCTCCTTTAAAATCTTTTCTCTTTCATAATTTTTTTTACCTTTAAACTTAAAATTTTTAGCTGATTGTGGAAGAAGTCCCAAATGACCCATAACAGGAATATTATTTTTTACTAAATTTTTAATAATTTCATAAATTTTTTTTCCACCTTCTAATTTTAAAGCATCACATTTAGTTTTTGAGATTATTTTTTTTGCATTCTTAAGTGCCTCTTTGGAATTTCGATAAGTGTTATAAGGCATATCAACAACCATCAAACTTTTTTTAACTCCCAACCTCACACTTTTAGAATGTTCGATCATTGTATCTAATGAAACTTCTCGTGTTGATTTGTAATTATATAAAACAGACCCAAGCGAGTCACCGACAAGGACTATATCACAGTGTTTATCTAGAATTTCTACTACATTTTTAGAATAAGCAGATAAACTGACTATTTTGGTTTTATTTTTTTTTCTAATTATAGATAATATTTTTTTATGCATCGGCTTACCAAGAGCCAGAATTCTCCATAGAAACCCAAGGCTCTATAGGCTCTAGGTTTCCTTCTTGAAGAATTTCGATTGAAATCTTGTCTGGAGATCTTACAAATGCCATGTGACCATCTCTTGGTGGTCTATTTATAGTATAGCCCATATCCATTAATCTTTTACAAGTTTCATAAATATTATCTACGCGGTAAGCAAGATGACCAAAATTTCTTGAGCCTTCTCCCAATTTGTCTCCATCCCAATTATAAGTTAATTCAATTTCTGCATTATCATCATTAGGTGCAGCAAGAAAAATAAGTGTATATCTTCCCTTTTCATCTTCCATTCTTCTTGTTTCTTTAAGACCAAGGCCTTCACAATAAAATTTTAAGGATTCATCTACATTCTTAATTCTAATCATTGTATGTAAATATTTCATAAGCTTACTTTATAGTTTAAAACTACTCTAATTCAATAGTGCTTGGAGGTTTTGAAGTAACATCATAAACAACTCTATTTATACCTCTTATGCTGTTAACTATTTTACTAGAAATTGTTTGCATAAAGGACTTTCTAAATTCAAAAAAATCTGCTGTCATTCCATCTTCTGATGTAATTGCTCTTAAAAGACATAAATATTCATAAGTACGATTATCACCCATCACACCAACCGTTTTTACAGGAAGCAAAGCAGCATATGCCTGCCAAATTTTATGATAGAGTCCATATTCCCTTAATGCTTGTATAAAATAATAATCAGCTTCTTTTAAAATTATAATTTTCTCTTTAGTAATAATTCCTGGCATTCTAATCGCTAAACCAGGGCCAGGGAAAGGGTGTCTCGATATAATCTCTTTACTTAATTTTAATTCTAAACCTAATTTTCTAACTTCATCTTTAAATAAAAACTTTAATGGCTCGACAAGTTTTAAGTTCATTTTTTTTGGTAAACCTCCAACATTATGATGAGATTTTATCTTTGAGGTTTGACTGCCCGTAACAGATTTACTTTCAATCAAATCAGGATAAAGTGTCCCTTGAGCCAAAAATTTAACATTTTTAATTTTTTTGGCATACCGCTCAAAAATTTTTATAAATAAATTTCCAATTATTTTTCTTTTTTTTTCTGGATCAGAAACATTTTTTAACTTTCCTAAAAATTCTTTTTCTGCATTTACGTAGATTAGGTTCATTTTTAATTTCTTCTTAAAAGTTCGAACTACTTGAGTTTCCTCGTTTTTTCTTAAAAGTCCTGTATTAACAAAAATACAATATAATTTTTTTCCTATTGCTTTATTTAATAATTGAGCAACAACACTGCTATCTACCCCTCCCGATAAAGCACAAATAACTTTATTAGTACCTACTTGCTCTCTTACTTCTTTGACTAATTTATTTTTTTGATCTTTTGCCGACCAGTTTCTTTTAATTTTACAAATTAAAAATACGAAATTACTTATCAATTTTTTTCCATTTTCAGTATGAGTTACTTCTGGATGAAATTGTACTCCATAGAAATTTTTTAGTTTATTTTCAACTATGGCATATTTAGAATTTGTACTAGACGCTATAACCTGAAAATTTTTGGGTAACTTGGATACCTGATCAGCATGACTCATCCAAACCTCTTTGGTTTTTTTTATACCGTAGAAATTTTTAGTTAGTAAACTATCTTTTTTTCTAAAAATATTGGCTAAACCAAATTCACGATGTTTTGATTGTTTTACTTTACCCCCATTTAACTTTGATAGAATTTGATGACCAAAGCAAATACCTAAAACTGGAATATTGAATTCTAATATTTTTTTATCAAATGAATATTTATTTATTTGGTAAACATTCAAAGGACCACCAGATAAGATAATCCCTCTTACACACTGACTGATATCACTAGTTCTAATTTTTTTATGACTTATAATCTCAGAAAAAACACCCAATTCTCTAATTCTTCTTGCAATTAATTGGGTAAACTGTGAACCAAAATCTATGATTACAACTTTATCCAGATTTTGATCAAGACTCATTTTTTGGATCTATATTTTTTAATGAATCTTTAATTTCTTTATTTTCATCACATAAATTTTTACAAACTTTTGAAAATGTGTCAGACAAATTTTTAACTTTCTCGTAATTAGATTTTTCAATCGCTATTTTCATCATCATTAACATAGCTTCTTCATTATCAGGCTCAATGAGAAGAACTGTTTCTAAATTATACTCCTCTTTTCTTTGGTTTTCTTCATGATTATAGATTTTCGCGAGGTATAAATATGAATTAGCATCTTTAGGATTAAAAACTATATTTCTTTCAAATAAAAAACGTGCATCTTCATATTTTTCTTTTTGATATAATTTTTTAGCTTTATTAAAAAAGTTTTCTTTACCAAAGGTTTTGGTATTAACTGAAAAAAATAAAACACCTATAAGAATTAATTTTACAATTTTACTCATTAATACTTACTATCATTTTTAATTACATCAACATTATGAACCATACTTTCATAAAAACCTGCTTTGGTAATTTTTACGAAATGGGGTTTGCTTCTAAGTCCAACAATATTTTTTGAACCAAGATATCCCATAGATGATTTTAGACCACCAACTAATTTATAAATAATACTCCCAACATTGCCTTTATACTTTACAAAACCTTCAACACCTTCTGGTACATATTTAGAAATGTCTTTTTGTTTTTTTTGAAAATATCTATCTGCTGAACCTTTGTTCATAGCACCTACAGAACCCATTCCACGAAAACTTTTAAATAATTTTCCATTTTTTTTTATTAATTTTCCAGGGGTTTCATTTGTGCCTGCAAATAATGATCCTATCATAACTGCGTCTGCACCAGCTGCAAAAGCTTTTGCTAAATCACCAGAATATTTTATTCCTCCATCAGAAATTATTTTGATTTTTTTGTTTTTAATTCCACTTCTCACAGACAAAATTGCACTAAGCTGTGGAACCCCAATACCTGCAACCAATCTGGTAGTGCAAATAGAACCAGGACCAATTCCAACTTTAATTATATCAACTCCTAATTTTATTAAAAATTTTGCAGCCTCTGGAGTTGCAATATTTCCTGCACATAGCGCAATTTTATTATTTTTGATTTTTTTTATGTATTTAATTATATCTCCAACTTTTCTTGTATGTCCATGTGCTGTATCCACTACAATTAAGTCGACACCTTCTTTAATAATTTCTTTTGCCCTTTTAAATTCTTTCTCTGACGCTCCTACAGCTGCTCCAACTTTTAAGGAATGCTTTTTAACTTTTTTAATTTCTAAAATTTGTGTTTTGATATCTAAATTTCTATGTATAACACCTATTCCGCCTGCTTTTGCAATAGCAATAGCCATTTTACTCTCTGTAACTGTATCCATTGCAGATGACAAAAGTGGAATTTTAAGCTTAAGATTATTGGTCAATGCCACAGCAGTATCAGTTTCGGATGGTAATATTGCCGAGTAATTTGGTGCTAATGTTACATCGTCAAAGGTAAGTGCTTCTTTTATAGGAACCATAATCTTTTATATACGATTCCTTTTAAATTTAAAGTCCCTATCTAATTTTTCTACAAATTATAAAACTTTCTTTTGAATCTTTTCGACTTGATTTAGGTTTAAAAACCTTAACTTCTTTAAAAAACTTTTTACCTTCTGCGACTATTTCATTAAATGTCCCACCCATAAAAATTTTAGATATGAAGTAACCATTTTCTTTAATCATTTCTTTAGCAAATAGCATTGCCTCTTTACACAATTCGCCGGTTTGGATGGAGTCAATATTCTTTATTCCTGTAGTATTTACAGCCATATCTGACAAAACTACGTCTACTTTTGTATTTAAATTATTTTTGATTTCATCCTGTATTTTGTCTTCAGTAAAATCGCCCTTTATTTGAACACTGTTTCCTATTGGTTCCATTTTTTTAAGATCGATTGAAACAAGTTTTCCATTTTTAATGACTTTTGATGAGTATTGTGACCAGCTACCAGGGGCTGCCCCTATATCAATTACAGATAATCCCCCTTTAAATATTTTAAATTTTTCATCTATTTCTATTAATTTATAGGCCGATCTTGCTCTATATCCATCTACTTTAGATTGTCTTACGTAGATATCTCTTCTTTGTTTATTGACCCAATTTTTAGAAATTTTATTTTTTTTCAATTAATTAATAAATCTTAAACTTTTATTTAAAATTTTACCTTGGACTGTTTTAATATTTATTTGAATTTCTTTATTTAGTCTCATATCTTTGTTATCTTTCCAGATACCTGCAGCAAGATGCATAATGCCTATCTTGTAATTTGGCAAGTATGGTTCTACAAAAGTATTATTTACTTCATCAAATTTTGGCAAAAGATTGCTAGTTATCCAATTACAATTTAAAGGTAAAAATTCTGTATCAACATTATCAATATAAACAGACATATTCATAGCAAGTTGCTCAGATCCAAATATATCTCCTCCTTTGAGACATTGTTTTAAATTCTCTTGCCATTTTTTCCAAGTAGTAGATTTCTTTTCTAATGAAAAAACTCCAATGTTTATATGTGGAGCAAAAGCTAATTTTCTTGCTTTTTCATAACTAATTTTAGAGTTAATAGCGTGTTTAAAATTTTGTGACTTTATAATTGCAAGTTTTCCAAAAAGCCATTTAACCCTTGAAGTAATTTTATAACCAGGACCAATAGTTTGTGTTATGCCTAATTTTTCATTTTCGCATGCTTTGAAATATAGTTCTATAGTTTGCCAATCATTTAGCCATGCATCACAATCAATCCAAAGATATTTTTCATAATCAGGAAAATATTTTGGAAGGAACGCTCTGGAAACTTGACTCTTTAACCATTCACGACCTTTGATTTTGCTGGCTGGAACTTTTATATCCCATTCTGCAGATTTAATTTCATCTACTTTTGAGGATAATTCTTGCTTTTGTTGATTAGAAAGTCCTGCATCTAAAACACATATTGCAATTTCTTCACTTTTTTCGAACCTTTTAATAGAATTTATCAACTCCACTAGTAAAGGATAGTAGTTGGCATCTGCTAACGAGACAATTACATTTTTTTTCATTACAAGATATCTTCAAGATCATCATCCTCATCTTTAAAATTTTGATCCTCATTTTGTTTTTTTAACTTTTGGTAATGGAAAAAACTAATTGGGAGTATTGCTAAGTAAACGATAGCACTTACAGCTATTACATTAAAAGGATAAATCAGAAGTAAACCAAAGAATAGAACTATTCCAAACAAAAGAAAAATTGTTGTTTTTCTTTGAATTACAATTTTTTTAAGAGAATAACTAGGGAACTTACTTATTAATAATAATGAAGTTGCAATAAAGAAAATTGGTACCAATAAATCATAATTAATTTGAATTAAATTAAAATTAGTCATGCTGATTATTAATGGTGTCAGAACTAATATTCCCCCTGCTGGAGAAGGTACACCTTCAAAAAAATTATCTCTCCATGAAGGTTCTTGAACAGAATTTACATTAAATCGTGCTAATCTTAGAGCAACACAAATTACATATATAAGACAAATTAACCAACCAAATCGTCCTAAAGTATTTAGTTTCCAAAAGTACATTATGAAAGCTGGAGCGACACCAAAACTAATCATGTCGGTTAGAGAGTCTAATTCTTTTCCAACTTTTGAAGTCCCTTTAATCAATCTAGCAATTCGTCCATCTAATCCATCTATTACTGCTGCTAATATAATAGCTACAACAGCGAATTCAAATCTTCCGTCTAAAGCAAATCTAATTGAAGTTAATCCAATACAAACTCCAATTAATGTTAGCATATTGGGTAAAATTACTCTTGCATTTTTTTTATCAGTAACAACTTTAAAATTGTTTTTTGGTTTTAACATAATTATTTTTTGGCCAATAAGGTCTCACCAGATATTGCCGTTTGACCAACTTTGACTAGGGGTTGATAATTTTCATAATAAACATCTGCTCGACTTCCAAATCTTATCATTCCAATTCTATCACCTTGAATTAGTTCTTGGTTCTTATCTGTTTCACAAACAATTCTTCTTGCTACTAAGCCTGCAATTTGCACGACTATAATATCATTGCCATGCTTATCTTTTATTTTATAATAATTTCTCTCATTATCTTCACTAGCTTTATCTAATGATGCATTAAAAAATTTTCCAGGTTTGTATAAAATGTCCTCAACTGTTCCTGAACAAGGAGTTCTATTTACATGACAATCAAATACATTCATAAAAATACTAATTTTTTGGAATTTTTTATTTTCAAGACCAACTTCTTTTGGTCCATCTACCTCTTCAACTTTTATAACTTCACCATCAGCTGGACTTACAAGATAATTATCGTCACCTATGATAATTCTGTCAGGGTCCCTAAAAAAATAATAAACCCATATCGTTAACAACAAACCAATTAAGCCTAAAAAGTTATTAATGATTAATAAAATAATAGTTATGAAGGCAGCAATGACTAAAAACTTATATCCTTCAGTATGAATTTTTGGAAATATCTTGGTAAACATATTCTTCTATTTGCTAATTTTTGATTAATATGTATATAAACCAATCAAATTCAATTAATAAGATAATTTTTATTTTAATGAGTAAAATCAAGGTAAAAAACCCAGTTGTAGAGTTAGACGGCGATGAAATGACTCGAATTATCTGGGAGTTCATTAAGAATAAACTTATCTTACCATATCTTGATCTAGGAATTGAATATTACGATCTTGGTATGAAAAGCCGTGACAATACTGATGATCAAATCACAATAGACTCGGCAAATGCTATCAAAAAAATTGGGGTTGGGATAAAATGCGCAACTATTACCCCTGATGAAGCAAGGGTAGAGGAATTTGATTTAAAAAAAATGTGGAGGTCGCCAAACGGTACTATTAGGAATATTATTGGGGGTACAGTTTTTAGAGAACCTATAATTTGTAAAAATATTCCAAAGCTAGTTCCTTCTTGGACAGACCCAGTAATTATAGGAAGACATGCTTTTGGAGATCAGTACAGAGCAACAGATTTTAAAGTTCCTGGTAAAGGAAAAATGGAAGTTAAGTGGACATCAGAAGATGGAAAAGATGAGATAAAATATGAGGTATTTAATTTTACTGGTCCGGGGGTAGCACTTTCAATGTATAATTTGGATAAATCAATTCAAGATTTTGCAAGATCCTGTTTCAGTTATGGGCTAATTAAAAAATGGCCAGTTTACATGTCTACAAAAAATACCATCCTAAAACAATATGATGGTAGATTTAAAGATATATTCCAAGAAGTATTTGAGAACGAATACAAAGAAGAATTTGATAAAAATAATTTAACTTATGAACACAGATTAATTGACGATATGGTTGCATGCGCAATGAAATGGAGTGGTAAATATATTTGGGCTTGTAAAAATTATGATGGTGATGTTCAGTCTGATACTATGGCGCAAGGCTATGGTTCATTAGGATTAATGACTAGTACCCTCCTTACACCAGATGGGAAAATTATGGAAGCAGAAGCTGCTCATGGAACAGTAACAAGACATTATAGAATGCATCAACAAGGTAAAGAAACTTCGACAAATCCTATCGCATCTATATTTGCATGGACTAGAGGTCTAGCTCATAGAGGAAAACTTGATGGCAACGATGAATTAATTAAATTTGCCCAAACAATTGAAAAAGTTTGTATTGAGTGTGTCGAAAACGGAGCAATGACAAAAGATTTAGCAATACTAATTGGCCCATCAAGTAAATACTTAACGACTAATCAATTTTTAGATGAAATTGATGGCAATCTTAAAGCGAAATTAAATTAAAGCCTTAAGTTTTTCAAAAGCGTCCTCTATTTTTAATTGATCCTGGCCACCAGCTTGAGCAAAATCCTTCCTTCCACCGCCACCCTGACCACCAATAATCTCAGATCCAATTTTAACAAATTTAACAGCATCATATTTGCTCGTTAAGCTTTCTGTAACTCCTACCGCTATTCCTACTTTGTCATCTTTGCTTGCAAAAACTATGACAATACCTTCAGATAAATCTTTTTTACCTTGATCAACTAGTTTTCTTAACTCTTTTGGAGGAAGATCATCAACTTTTTGAAGTCTTAATTTTATTCCATTAATGTCTTGGTCTTTAATAATATTTTTAGATTTATCATTTAAAATTGAATTTACTGAAAGAGTTTCTAGTTGTTTTGTTAAGTTTTTAATTAAGTTTTTTTGATCAGATTTATCTAAGCTCGGTTTTCCTCCAAGTTTTGTAATTTGCTCGCTTAATTCTTTAATGGTTTCTTCATCCTTTTCAGAAGATAGGGCTGAGAGTTTTTCTTTATTTTTCAAATAATTCTCTAATTGTTTGTCTCTTAAAGCCTCAATTCGTCTTACTCCAGCAGCTATTGAAGATTGGCTGACTATTTTAAATTTTCCAATATCTCCAGTATTTTTAACATGGGTTCCACCACATAATTCTGTGGAAAAATACTTTCCATCCTCATCTCCCATCGAAAGCACCCTTACTTCGTCACCATATTTTTCGCCAAATAAAGCTAAAGCTCCGTTTTCTACGGCTTCATCAGGTGTCATTAACCTGGTTTTTACATCTGACTTTTTTGAAACCATATTATTTACAAATTGCTCTATCTTATCAATTTCATCATTTTGGATTGGCTTCATATGACTAAAATCAAATCTCAATCTACTAGGCTCAACAAGAGAACCTTTTTGAGTTACGTGATCCCCTAATACTCTTCTCAAAGATTCATGTAAAAGATGGGTTGCAGAGTGGTACGCTCTAGTATCATCTCTTCTTTCAACATTTATCTTCATTTCAACACTATCATTAAGTTTTATAGAGCCACTAACCACTTTCCCATAATGTACAAATAGGTCTCCAAGTTTTTTCTGGACATCTGTTACTTCAAATTTAAATTCGTTTGATACAATTTCACCAGTATCCCCTACTTGACCTCCAGACTCTCCATAGAATGGGGTTTGGTTTACAATGATCATTCCCTCATCGTTTTCTTTCAGTTGATCAACTTCTTTGTTTTTCTTTAACAAAGATAAAACGATACCTTCTGCTTGATTTGTTTCATAACCTAAAAACTCTGTTGAATCCAATTTATCTTTAATCCCAAACCAAATATCTTCAACTGCAGCATCCCCTGAACCTTTCCAATTTTTTTTTGCAAGTTCTCTACTTTCTTTCATCAAAGATTTAAACTTATCTGTATCAATTGACATTGATTTATTTCTTAAAATATCTTCAGTAAGATCTAATGGGAAACCGTAAGTATCGTATAACTTAAACGCTACCTCACCTGGTAAAACTTTATCAATTTTAGAAATTTCATCATTTAAGATTTTAATTCCTCTATCAAGAAGAACTAAGAATTTTTCTTCTTCCATTCTTAAAGTTTCTTTTATCAAAGACTCAGCTCTCACAAGTTCTGGATAATTTCCTGACATTTCATTTTTAAGAGTATCAAACAAATTATAAAAAACTGGTTTCTTGGATCCTAATAAGTGAGAGTGTCTCATTCCCCTTCTCATAATTCTTCTAAGTACATATCCTCTTCCTTCATTCGAAGGTAAAACACCTTCTGCAATTAAAAAAGAGCTTGCTCTTAAGTGATCAGCCATAACTCTAAAACTTGAAAGATTATTTTTATTTGATTTAACTTTAACAATATCTGAAGCTGCATTTATAATTTTTTCAAAATGATCCGTTTCGTAATTATCGTGAGTTCCTTGAAGCAGTGCCGCAATTCGTTCTAGCCCCATACCAGTATCCACAGATGGTTTTGGTAAATTTATTCTTTTGTCTTTTGAAACTTGCTCATATTGCATAAAGACTAAATTCCAAATCTCAATAAATCTATCCCCATCTTCATCTTTAGAACCAGGCAATCCCCCAGCTAAATGATCTCCATGGTCAAAAAAAATTTCAGAACAAGGTCCACAAGGGCCTGTCTCCCCCATTGACCAAAAATTATCAGATGTAGCTATTCTAATAATTCTGTCATCGCTAAAACCCGCTATTTTCTTCCAAAAATTGAAGGCTTCATCATCTTCGTGAAATACAGTTACATAAAGCCGGTCTTTATCAATACCAAAATCTTTAGTGATCAAATCCCAAGCATAATGAATTGCTTGTTCTTTAAAATAATCTCCAAAAGAAAAGTTTCCTAGCATCTCAAAGAAAGTGTGATGACGAGGTGTATAACCAACATTTTCAAGGTCATTGTGTTTTCCTCCTGCCCGAACACATTTTTGAGAAGTTGTTGCTCTTACATAATCTCTTTTTTCTAAACCTGTAAATACATTTTTAAACTGAACCATCCCAGAATTAGCAAACATCAAAGTTGGATCGTTATTAGGAACTAAATTACTAGACTCAACTATCTTGTGCTCGTTCTTTTCAAAGTACTTTAAGAAAGTATTTCTTATTTCATTTAAGGTTTTGTCAGCCATATTTTTAAAATACAGCTTTTTTATTCTATGTCTAGATATCGATAGGGAAAAAAGGCGCTTAAATTAAGCGCCTTTTATTAATAAAGATGACCTATTAATTCTTTTTTGATTGAGGTGTAGCTTCTGCTTTTTCAGCTTCTTCTTTTTCAGCTACTTTTTTTTCTTTCTCAATTTTATCAGGATCAAGCGGATTTCCTTCTATTTTCTTAGAAATTACTCCTGCTTTTTCCCTAATAGCCATTTCAATTTCTGCTGCAACTTGAGGATTTTGAGCTAAATAAGTCTTAGCATTTTCTCTACCTTGACCAATTTTCTCGCCTTTATAAGCATACCATGCTCCTGATTTTTCAATTATATCAGCCTTAGAACCAAGATCGACAAGTTCACCCATTTTGCTAATTCCTCTTCCATACATTAAATCAAATTCTACAACTTTAAATGGTGGAGCAACTTTGTTTTTAACTACTTTAACTCTTGTTGAGTTACCAATAATTTCATCTTTATCTTTAATGGCACCAATTCTTCTAATGTCCATTCTTACTGATGAATAAAATTTAAGTGCGTTTCCACCTGATGTTGTTTCAGGACTTCCAAACATAACTCCAATTTTCATTCTGATTTGGTTAATAAAAATCATCATTGTATTTGTGTTAGAAATTGAACCAGTTAATTTTCTTAAAGCCTGGCTCATTAATCTTGATTGAAGACCAACATGATGATCTCCCATCTCTCCTTCGATTTCAGCTTTCGGTGTTAGAGCTGCAACAGAGTCAATAACAATAACTGAAATAGAGCCTGATTTTACTAGTGTATCAGCAATTTCTAAAGCTTGCTCACCAGCATCAGGTTGTGAAATTAAAAGTTCTTCAGTATTTACACCTAATTTTTTTGCATAAACTGGATCTAAAGCATGCTCTGCATCAACAAATGCACAAATACCTCCTGCTTTTTGTGCTTCAGCAACAACTTGTAAAGCTAATGTTGTTTTTCCAGATGACTCTGGTCCGTAAACTTCAACAATTCTTCCTTTAGGCAATCCACCTATTCCTAATGCTAAATCTAAACTCAAAGATCCTGTAGATATTGACTCAATATCCATAGCTCTTTTTTCACCAAGCTTCATTACTGAGCCTTTTCCAAAATTATCCGTAATCTGAGCTATCGCAGCATCTAATGCTTTGTTTTTCTCTTTGTTGTCCACCTCTTGATCTTTAGTAGATTTAACTACTTTTAGGTTATTTTTAGTCATATTTTGCCTCTTTTATTAAATTTTTTAACACTCGAATCATGATATTAAATGTACACATTTTGTTCTCATTAGCAATATATTTATTTTGTACCTCAAAAAGTTAAATAATTACTTAAGATTTAGATATTGGCTATTTAAAAGTCCTACTGCTTTCAAGAGGTTATATTGGGCCATAAGGTAGTTTTTCTCAGAATTTGCCAAAGATATTTGAGCAGAAAGTAATAATGCATTTGATTGAATAACATCAAGAGTATTTCTTGATCCTCTTTCATACTCTGCTGCAATTCCCTCATATGCTATTTGGGATGATCTAACCTGAATTTTTACAGAACTTAGAAAACTTTCTGAAGATTGCAAACTTGACCAGGCACTAGCAACATTAGTTTCATTAGTTCTAACAGTATCATCTAATAATAATCTTTTTCGTGTGGTTAAATTCGAATTTTTATTAATAGTTGATCTTTTTTTTCCACCAGAATAAAAAGGCCAATTTAAAGTTGCTTTTAATGTATCTTTTTCCCTCTCATCAATAGTTGAAGTAAGGTCATCTGAGTAAGATCTTTCTAAAGATAAAGAAGCTGTGGGTTTTAAATCTGACTCAGAAATTGCTAAATCTTTTTCAGATTTTTCAAGATCAAGTTTTGCAATTAAAATATCTGGATTATTTTGTTTAGAAAGATTAATGGCTTCATTAAGAGTACTTGGAATACCAACAATTGCATTGGAATTTTTTTTCAATTGTTTTGGATCATTAATTTTTCCAATTATATTTTCATAATTTAATTTACTGATTAATAGATCACTTTTTGACTTTGCGAATTGAGCTTGGGCACCTGCAAGAGAAGATTCTGATTGTGCTAAGTCAGTATTTGTAATTTGACCTCTATCTCTTCTAATCTTATCATTTTCTACTTGTCTAATTAAAAGATTTAAATTCTGTTCGTTTATTTCAAGTGTTTCTCTAGTTAATATTAAATTTGTAAAAGCATTAATTGCACTATGTAGTATATCTTGCTCTTTCTTTACCAATTTAGCTTTTGCCAGGTCTAAAGCTGTAATATTTTTTTTAAGCGTTATATCTCTTCCAAAATCTATAATGGTTTGTTCTAATTTAATTGAAGTTGTGAATGGATCAACATCATTGATTGTTGCATCTCCTCCACTTTGATTGGTTAGCTTGTTAGTATCTTCAATACTTTTAGATCCACTTAAGGTTAATGAGGGCTTATAATCAGCCTTAGAAATATTGACATCTTCCTCTGAAGCTTTAATATTTTCTCTTTCAGCATTTAATTGAATGTTATTTTGATAAGTTTGGTTTAATGCATCATATAAAGTAACTGAAAATGCATTACTAAAATAAAATAACGATAAACTTATTAGTACTAATATTTTTTTCATTTGGTTTTATATACAGTAGATTTTATTTGATGGTTATCATTTAAATTTAAAATTATTGAGGCATATTTAGGCACATTCTTAAACATATTTTGAGTAATTCTTTGATAGGTTTGCATAAAATTGATTACATCCCCTTTACTCATTATTTTATGTCTACTTTTTTTCTTTGTTTTGAGCCATAGTTTTTTCTCCTGCTTTAATCGCCATTTTTGTAACAAACTGAAATTTTTTGCTTTTAAATAAATCATACAATTGAGCTGTGAGTATAACTTTTTATATTTTGTTTTTAATTGCTGATTTACATATTTTCTCCAAACTAGATTTTGATCATTAGTTTTCTCAAGAGAATTTATTGGCTTTTTTAAAGTTTTATTTATCTCTGCTCTAGCACCAACGCACCAACCTTCAAATATTATTATGTCTGGTTGTTCATTAATATTGTGCCAGTTCTTCTTGGGAGACCTATCATCTACCGCCTTGTTGAAGTTTGGCAATTTCATTTTTTTAAAGCTTTTAACCTTAGTTTTTTTAAAAAAATTTAGCATCATCTTGATATCATGGGTACCTGGTACTCCCCTGGTCATTAACATTGGGTGAATTTTTTTTGATAAGTCTATTCTTTCTTTTCTTGTTTTATAGAAATCATCAATTGAAATTTTAAATACTTTAAGTTTAAAATATTTTTCTAATATAATTTTTATAATTGAGCTAATTGTAGTTTTGCCAGTTCCTTGCCCTCCAGCTAAACCTACAAAGTAAGGTTTTTTTTTGTTTGCTTTTTTTGCAATCCAAAAACATATTGGGATCAAAAAAGACTTTATCATCTTTTCTTTATTTTTAAATTTATCAGTAGAAGTTTCTTGAGATGTAATAAACTTTACGCAGTCATTTTTCACCTTATTAAAACAAAGACTTGCCGATTGCATAAAGATTATTTTTTTTGGTCTAAAGGATGATTTTGTCCATCATTAATTGGAACATTTTCTAATGCAAGTGTATCAATCTCATCTATACATCCAACATTAAAGCCTGTCATTGCTGGATTTATTCTTGGATTATGATGGGTATAAATTCCACAGTCAGAGCAAAAGTAATGTTTCGCAACCTTTGAATGAAATTGATAAAGTTTTAATTTATCTTCACCTTTAATAATTTTAAAATCTTCATTTTTTACCATCGACATAATTGCACCTTTTCTTTTACAAATAGAACAATTACATTTAATTACTTTAGCTAGATCTCCATCTACGTTAATCTCTGCCTCTACGCTTCCACAATGACATTTTAGTATTTTCATTTTTATTTATCCTTTGTTTATATCTACTCTAAACATTATTTCATTTCTTTTTAGCATTGGCAGAGTAAATGGTGAATTATAAGAAGCCCTTATTGGAGGACTTAAAATTGCGATTTTATCTTTTTTAAGTTCTTCTTCCAGAATTTCTTTATTTTTTAAAAAATTGTTATCTGAAGATCGACCTGAATATTTAATCACTGCATAATATCCACCTTCTATAGTTAAAATTTTTATATCTGAATTAGATGGCTTGGGTGCATTGTCTTTATTAAATTTTGATGGCAAATAAAACTGCATTGTCATATTTCCGTTCTTAATTTCTTGGGTTACTGGAACAGTCATTTTAATTTCTTTTTTTTGCTCATTATTTCCTGAAATATAATTAAATAACTTTCTAAAACCATTACCCTGTGTTGTGTTAGTTTCTATCACCAAACGATCAAAATATTTTCTTATTTCATAGTTATTATTTTCATTTATTATCTCGTAGTTTGCTTCTTCATATGCCATGGTTTGAGAACTTAAGGTTAATATTGAAATTAAAATTAGTAAAATTTTTTTCATTTTTAATTATTTAAACTATCTCTGGTTGAAGTTATCCACAACCATACAAAATGTAGTTTGGATGTTCACCTTTTGATTCACTTTTGATTCAGTTACAGACTCAAAATACAACCTCTTGAGTGTATTGTATAAATGCGCTATAAATTAGAACAAAACAAGAACATGAAACTAACAATCCCTTATTATCTACATAAAGCAGGCGCTGGTTTTCCTTCCCCTGCAACTGATTATATCGAAGAAGATATTGATCTGAACATGCATTTAATAAGAAATGTTCCAGCTACTTTCATTATCAGAGTGCAAGGTAAATCCATGGTGGATGTTGGAATTAATGACGGAGATTTATTGGTAGTTGATAAGAGTTTAAAACCAAAAAATTTTTCAACAGTGATTGCAAACGTTCATGATGAGTTAGTAGTAAAAACTTTAGTTCAAGAGCGAGATAAAAAATTTTTAACCTCAGGATCTAAAGAATTTGCTGACAGAATTTTAATTAATGAAGAACAAGATATTTTTATTTGGGGAGTAGTTACTTATGTCATCCATTCTACGTACTAAAAAAATAGCGTTAGTTGATTGTAATTCTTTTTATGTTTCTTGTGAAAGATTATTCAACCCTAAAATAAGAAGAAAGCCTGTCGTTGTTTTATCTAATAATGATGGCTGTATCATCTCTAGATCCAATGAAGCAAAAGCTTTAGGAATTAAGATGGGAGAGCCCTACTTTAAAGGAAAAGATATTATTATTAAAAATAAAGTTGAAGTTTTTTCCTCAAATTATTCTTTGTATGGTGATTTATCTAGAAGAGTGATGCGAACTCTTAAAAGATTTAATTCAGAAATAGAAGTCTATTCAATTGATGAGGCATTTTTAGATTTATCAAATTTTCCTGATGAAGATGTAGAAAAAATTGGTAAAGAAATTAGGGAAACTGTTTTACAGTGGACAGGTATTCCAACTAGTATCGGAATTGCCAAAACAAAAACTTTAAGTAAAGTTGCAAATCATATTGCAAAGAAAAAACAATCAGGAGTTACTAGTTTAATTGGTATAGAAAATTTAGATCCTATTTTAGAAAAAGTTGAAATTAACGATGTGTGGGGTGTTGGCAGACAACTAACTAAGTTTTATCAAAAGCATGGAATTTATAACGCCAAACAATTAAAAAATAAATCTAATACCTGGATCAAGAAATCTTCAAATGTTCTAAGCTCGAGAACAGCAATGGAGCTTAGAGGAATTCCTTGTATAGGTTTAGAAACGACTACCACTAAAAGAAAAAGCTGTGTCGTCTCAAGATCATTTGGAAAAAGAATTGAAACATTTCAAGAGTTAAAAGAAGCAGTTGCAAACTATTGTTTAAATGCCTCTGAAAAAATTAGATCAGAATC
Source organism: uncultured Pelagibacteraceae bacterium (assembly GCA_902520645.1). GTDB lineage: Bacteria > Pseudomonadota > Alphaproteobacteria > Pelagibacterales > Pelagibacteraceae > Pelagibacter. Next base: position 27,671 of record CABYOP010000003.1, read on the forward strand.
ATTAGTTGCAAAAGCAATTACAGTTTTTGTTAGAACTAGTCCATTTCAGAGAAACTTTGGCTATTATTCAAATGCAAAAACAGTTGATTTTCCAATCGCAAATAACAACAGTATTGAAATAGTTAAGACAGCGATTTCAATACTTGAGAGTATTTTTAAAAATGGATACCGCTATCAAAAAGCAGGAGTGATGCTAACAGGATTATCTAATGCTAGTGATAAAACAAATTTATTTACCTCTGAAAAAGATGAAAAAATAAATAGTTTAATGAGATCAATTGATAATACCAATCATCGATATGGAAGATCTACTTTAAGTGTTGCAAGTGCAGGAGTTCACAAAAAATGGAACATGAGAAGGCAGTATTCCTCAAAAATCGATACAGCTGACTTTTATTGTCTGCCAACGATTAGAGCTTGATTTATTTAACTTTTTTAATAAAAATAGAGTATGCAAAATCAAGAAATAGTTAAAATAATAGAAAATCTTGGGGGAAGAAAAAATTATGAGGAAAAAAGAGCCTCTAAATTAGGTTTTGCTTCTCTTTATGATTACTTTGAGGATAAAATTTCAAAGAAACAGAAAGCTATTGAAGATGAGCAAAAAGAATTAGAAGCATCAAAAGCTGAAGAACAATCAAAAGCTAATAAAAAAAGCTGCGGTTGCTGCTAAAAATTTTTTATTCAATTTTGACCTTCTATTTCTTTACAAGAGTATCCTAGATCATTGAGTTTAAGTTTTTTGCAAGACTTTGCAGTTCTTATCTCATCATAATAAGCTATTTGAGTTGGATCTGGTCTAGGTGTTCTAGACATGAATGATCTATATATACCAAAATGAAATTCTATTCTTTCACCCTTTTCTTGCGTCCTGCCTTTATGGTGAAAAGCAAGTTTACCATTGATCCAAATTTTAAAAAAACCATCATTTTTGTGAGTCCATTTTGCATTAACTAAAATATCATTCCATTTTCCATACATTTCTGACTTATCTATTAATTTTGACTGCATGTTGAATCCAAGAATATAACTATCACGATCAATCCAATAACCTCCTCCATTAGTGTGAGATTGGTTTTCAAAAGCAAAAGCGGGGGGATTATCAGCATCATTATGAAATTGAGCTAACATTGTTTTAGCAGGATAAATTACTTTATAATCTTCTGGTAGATATAATGACCAAGCTGTCCATGTAGTTTTTTTATTAACACAACATATTTTCAGCTCAACTCTTTCTCTGTCATTTCTGGCATCCCAACCCCATCCATTGCCATCTCTAACTTCAAATCTTAATGACTGATTTCCAAATCTAACAGGATGATTATCAGATTTACTAACAATTTTGACTATATGCTCTCTTTTTGATTTATCTGATTTAAGTATTGCTTTATTGTCAATATGCCATTCGTTCCATGTATCAAATTCTTTAACTTTATTAAAACCCTGAGCTATATCTTTATTTTTTTTGATTTCTTTAAGGACTTCTTCTACACCTGCAAAACTACTTCCATTTAACAATAAACTTAGAAATATAATGCCTAAAAGTTTTTCCATTTAGCCTTTAATTACTGAATGGACAATTTTTTTCCAATTATAATTTCTATATAGTGAACTAACTACTATTATTCTTTTATTATCTAAATCAATTAATATTTGCTGACCTGCAAATCCACTTAATCCTAAAATTTTTCTTTTCTTATCAATTCCAAAAATATCGAAATGGATTTGGCCACCATATGATTTTGTATAAAGTCCAACATCAGTTGCATGTTTTGTATTATCTTTCTTTTTAATTCTATTTTCGTAAATAGTTTTTAAATATTTGCCGGCACATGTATCATTGTGCCAATCATCCATCATTGTTTTGGCAATTCTTAAGTAATCATATCTATTTGCATAAAATGAATATCTTGCAGAAACAAAGTCTTCATATTTCAAATATTTTCTAGATTTCTGAAATTGAACATTGTTTTTAACTCCAACATGTTCATTAAATACTTTGTGTAATAATTTGTCCCAATCATCACCAGCTTTGAATTTAACATAATTCATAATTACATTGGTGGTCAGTGCACTATAATTATAAATTAATTTACTTTTTTCCGTGCCTCTTAAATATTTATTCATTACCTTAACTAGACCAATAACATTTACATTTTCTTCTTTTTTTAAACCTTTGATCCTATTGTCAGAGCCAACATTTCTTCTTTCACCAACCCATTTTTGATCCCCACCTTTCATATTTAAAAGATCAAGCAATACTGAGTCTTCATAGAGCGTGTTTTTAATTAAGGGCCAGTCATTTAACCTGACATTTATGCTATCAATATAACCCTCACAAATGGCATGCCCGGTTACATAAGATACTAAACTTTTACCCATCGAGTGCGATGGCAACATACCATTAATAATTTTATCCCCTTGAACTGAAGATGGTATATCAGACTCATCAACAACAATTTGATCGTTTTCAAATAGTAAGTAACTAATAATTCCAGTATTTTTATTATTTTTAAATTCTTTTAAAACATTCTTATCTTGTCTTAAATTTGATTTAAACTTTTTATGATTTTCTGATCCTTTAATAACCCAACCTTCATAAGCTCTAAGCGGATAATCCCAAGTATTTTTATTTTTATTTGCAATAGCTGTAGTTGAAAATATTAGTATAAAAGTAACTAAAAAGAATTTTTTCATCAAGCTTTAAAAAGTTTGTCAGTTAGATTTTGTAAATTCTCTCCCCAAAAAACATCTTTTTGAATACGCTTAAAATCTAAATCAAATACAGTGGACATAGCTGATGCATAAATTGATCTAGCATCAATAGTAGAGTTTAAATCTCTTCCTTCAAATAATTCTTTTCTTTTTAATCCAGGCCAATCTGCATGCACTTGAGCTTTTTTGACCAATCCACCTGCCATTAAAACAGCTGAACCATAACCATGTTCAGTTCCATTGCTACTATTTTGTTTAATTGTTCTGCCAAATTCAGTTAATGTTACAATCAGTGAATTATTAAATGCTTCTTTCGACATCGATTGTTTTAAACCATTTACTATCCTGTCATAGTCAGAAAGACAATCTGCATGTGCTCCATTTGTTGCTCCTTGTGCAGCATGTGTATCAAACCCATCTACTTCGAACACAGCCACCCTTGGCCCATTTGGTTTTGATAGTTCCACACCTGCATTACTTGCAAGAACCCAACTATCATCACTTGAAGTGTTTTTTAAACCCCGACTCATAATTATTTTTAAATTTTCACCTAATAATTTTTCATCGTGATCTTTATAGGCTTGTTCAATAAGACTTAGGGTTGATCTACTAGGAAGTCTTTTACCTACCGGAAAATAATTATTATTCATGGGCACCCCTCTAATTAATAAAGGCATAGGTAGAGCAAGAGCCAAACCTTTTCCTGTTAGGCCAGCAACTTTCATACCTCTTCCAAGCCAACCTGTTTTTTCCTGGTAAGGTACCTTCCCTCCAGACTCCATTAAATTTTGACCATCAAAGTGAGATCTTCCTGTGTATGGAATATTTGTTGCGTGCACGGCAGCACTTAAATTTTCATCCCAAAGTCTTTTAAATGTCTTAAGAGCAGGGTGTAAATCAAAATCAGTTGTTAATGATAAAGTTCTATCAAGATTAATTTTACTTCTAAGTTTTTCAAAGTTTTTATCTCCTTTGATTGGAATAGCACATAAACCATCCATGCCACCTCGTAACATAATAACTATTAAATTCTTTTTAGGACCATCGCTAGCTAATGTTGGTGCACCAAAACCAGCAAAATACAATGATGTTAATGCTGTCGTTTTTAAAAAATCTCTTCTATTTATCTTCATGCTTTTAAAAACTCCGGATGGTTAAATAACAATACATTTCTCTCACTTTTTCGATTAACCATATTTTTAAATAAGTATTTCAATATCTTTTCTGGTTGATCAAAATTTTTTAAAATAATTTTTTCGTAAAATTCATTATTTTCGTTTTCGGGTTTAGAAAATTTATAACTTCTATCTGCATAAACTAATCTTCTTATTAATAATTCTGGAGACATCCAATCATCCGAAAGGTCAGACCATCCATTAGGCTGTTTTGCTCTGTAGGGATGATGTCCAATTCTTTTGAGAATTTTTTCTGGAGTTCTTTGTATTTTTGAGGGTTTTGTACCTAATTTATACGACTCCATAGTTTTTTGTGATGGAGGCCATTGCAAATCTCCAATTTTAGCAACTTGAATGAACCAATTTTCTGGGGTTTGGAACTTTTTAAATTTATTATTATTTTCAAATGCAACTTTAATTGCCGCTTTATGTATTTCGGGAAGAAATCCATCAGATTTTTTAAAAGCATCAATAATAGGTTGTTTCATTTGTTTTGTGGGCTCATCAGTAATTAAATATTTACATAATCTATCTGCTACAAAATCTCTACAATTTGGGTGATTAACCAAATCTTTTATAACCACTGCTAAACTTTTCTTGCCACTTTTATATTCTTTTCCCAAAACATTTTTTTTACCTGTCTGGTGATATTCGCTATTAAACCAAACATTTCCTGTTTCTAATTTTTTTTTGCTCCATCTGTGCTGCCAACCTGTCATAATGTAAGCAAGCTGAACAACATCTTCTTGGGTATAGCCAGCTTTAGGAGAGACCGTATGAAGTTCTAACAATTCTCTTGCGTGATTTTCATTTATTGTAGCAGGTTCTTTTTTTCTTCTTCTCCACTCTTGACTGGCTGTAACACTCTTAGGTCCTGCACTTTCGCTATTATCTAAATGATGAATCATTGCCCACGAAGTTGTTACATCATAAACCATTTTTTCAAATGTTTGATTTAAATTAGGTCGAATAACTTCTCTATGATATGGGCCTGTAGAGTAATTAGCCAAAAAATCTTTTTCACTGATTGCAAAAAAATTTCCCCAAAACATCCAAAGTTTTGCAAGTACAGGGTTTTGGCTACTGATACCTTCATTATGCCTAATGGATATCTCTAATGACTCCCAAAATTTTTGGCCTGTCTCATGTCTTAATAAATCTTTATAAGTTTTATAAAGGGTTTTGTCGTCTTTATATTTTTTTCTTAAAACTTTTCTATCTCCATAAACCCAATCTTTGTAATGGTTTCTTAATTCTTTTTCTGAATATATTTTACCTTGCCAAGATAAATCTGGAATTTCATTAACTTGGTTTAATGCCCATTTTAAAGGATCTGAGGGAACCTCTTCGTTAGGTCCTATTCCAAATGCAACTTTCCTAAAAAAGTTTTTCATAAATAAAATTATAAAAATTACTTAATTTTTTCAATATCATTAATGTTTGTTAAACAATTATTAAATTCATCAATATTTTCTCTCAAAGCTAAACTAGAAATTGAATAAATCATAATCAGCAATAAAACTAAGGGTAAAGAGGTTATAACTGAAGCATTACTTTTTATTAGTAAAATATAAAAAACAATAAATAAAGCAGAACGAATTAATACAGTTTTTCTATAGACACTTATAATTGACAAAGAATGTTTTAATAAATTAAAAAAACTCATTTGTGAGGGTCCAAAATATCTTGTTCCTCTAATAGATGGTGAAGATACTAAATCTTTCTCTAATTTTCTTAATGATCCAGAAAAACTACTCCAAGTAGCCTTTTCCTTTAACATTTTTTTAATTGTTGATTTTGATAGACAAGTAAAATTTCCAAATTTAATTGACTGACCTGTAAATGCTAAAGTCAAAAACTTGTGAAATTTGTAACATATTTGAAAAAATAATCCCTCGGATCTCTTAACTCTCTCTCCTATAATTGATTGTTCTCCTACCTGTTCAGAAAGTTCAATAAAATTTTTAATTTCTTCAGGTCTATCTTCCCCATCTCCATCCATTGGTATTACATAATCAAATTCTTTTTTTTCATAAATATATTTCAATCCTGAGGCAATACACCTTGCGTGTCCCCTATTTTGTTTCATATTGATGATTTCAAAAGAATGGATGTTTTCTAGATTTGGGTAAGTATCTATAATTTGTTGTGATGAGGCATCATTTATTACTAAAATTGATACTTCAGCGTTTACTCTATTTAGCTCATCATTAATATTTTCAATTAATTTTGTTAGAGAGTCTCTATCGTTATAAATAGGAATTAAAATTATATACTTTTTCATAAACTATCTTGAGCCCACACAAACATTATCAAGACACATGTAATCTTTCAATTGATCTAGTTTAGATCTTTCTACAAAACCTTCCCAAACTGGTCTTGATTTTAAGTGAAAAGATAAATTACCAGCATTCCATTCATTACCTAAAACTACATTAATCTCCGAGTTAAATTGTTGGTCCCAAGCGTATTGTGTTTTGATAGCAATTTCTTTTCCTGGATAATCTGTTCTTTTATCGTCTTTTGAAATTGATACATATGCATAGAGCACTGGTGATAAAAAGAAAAAGAATACAAATCCAATCACAAATGGTTTTAATCTTTTTATATTGATTTGAGTTTGAAGCATATAGACGAAGAATGTACCAAAAAATAAATAAAATGGTGTCATCCACATAGTTCTAATTTTTGATCCAGTTATAAATGAAGTTAAAAATATTAAAAAGATTGGTAAGAGATTAATGGATAACAAAAAAAGTAATTTTTCATCCTTAAAATTTATTTTAAATTTTATTTTTTGAACTAATAGCCAGGTTAAAATCAAAAATGGAATTAATATCCCAATTTGTTTTCCTATAAAAATTAAAGGAAATTGAACATGGTTTATTAAGCTTGATTGTTCTAAACCTGTTCTAGCTAGACCATAAGTAATAGTAATAAACTCATTGTTGGTAAGCCAAATAAAGTGAGGTACCAATACAACCAAAAATACTTCCGCCGTTATCAAATATTTAAAATCAAATTTTCGATCTTTCTTGATAAAGATTAGATAAATAAAGAAAAGATCAATAGACACTAAAAGATAAAGAAACAAGTATTTAGATAAAAAACCAAAAGCTGCAAACAGACCAACTAAAAAACAGTCAGAAAATTTAATGTTTTTTCCACTTAATATTCTCCATGAATAATAAGCAGTCAGCGACCAAAATGGAAGTTGGCAAACGTTTACATTAAATTCTGGTGAAGTGAAATTGTAAAAATAAATAGTCTCAATTAATAATACTGAAATTAAGCCTAATAAATTATTATTTAAGATTTCTTTAGAAAGTTTAAAAACATAATAGAATGAAATAACTACAAAGATTTGACTTAGCAAATAGTAAGCCCAATCTTGTGAGCCAAAAATTTGATAAAAGACTTCTGGGAAAAAAGCGCTCATGGGTGGGTGTTTATTAAATCCCCAATCTAAATTACTACCCCAAGCTAAAGCTTCAATGGTGTCTAGAGGTAAGTTATGATTAGTAAGCGATGGAATCAAAGTCCAGAAAATTAAATGAGCTATAACAAAAATATAAAAAATATTATTTATATTTTTGCTATTAATGCTCATTTATAAATATTTATATCAAATCAGGTTGCTTGACACCCCTAATTTGCTGAATATACTCCGGAGCTCAAAATTGACCTATGCCAAAGACTACCAAAGCAAAGAAAAAAGTCACTAAAGCAAAATCTAAAGTTGTAAGCAAACTAAAGAAAGTTGCAACTAAAGCACCTATCAAAATCTCTAAAACATATATTCCAAAAGATACTGAAAAATATATGTGCGAAAAACACAAAGTTTTTTTTAGAATTAAATTAAATGAATGGAAAAAAGAATTAGTGAAGGCAAACAATGAAGCTCTATACAATGGAAGTATGGATGACAATAGTATTTCAGCTGATATTGTTGATCAAGCAAGTTCCTACACTGATAAAAATGTGGAAATGAAAGCTATTAATAGACAGATAAAACTAATTTCTGAAATTGATAAAGCTTTAATGAGACTTAGAGATGATACTTATGGATATTGTTTAGATACAGCTGAACCAATAGGATTAAAAAGATTAATGGCAAGACCGGTTGCTAAATACACTATTGCAGCTCAAGAGAAACATGAAAAGGATGAGAAAGTTCACGCTGATGACTAGAAAAAATAAGAGAAAATCTGCATACCAAAATTCTATCTCTTTCTTGTTTGCTAAAAAATATATCTATTTTTATTATCCTTTTATTTGGGCAATTTTAATACTTTACTTATTTCTTAAATGAACAAAAAACTAATTTTAATAATCATTATAGTTATAGCAATAGAGTTGTCTGGAATGGGAATTTTTAGTTCTTTGTATAGATTGATGAGCTAAATTTAAGGCTTCGGTATAACTGCATCTTTATCCATAAAAGCATAACCTTTAATAACTGCATCACGACCTGCAATCTCTGAATACCATCTTGATAAATTTTGATAATTTTTAAGTCCAATATCATGCCATTCATGTCTAGCTATCCAGGGCCAAGTAGCAATATCAGCAATTGAGTAATTTTCACCTGCTAAATATTTATTTTTTGATAAATGATCTTCTAAAACCTCATAAATACTTTTAGTAATTTCAAAATATCTTTTTTCACCAACTTCACTTAGGCCTTTATTAAATCTGTAAAAATAATGATATTGACCTATCATTGGTCCAATCGATCCCATTTGTGCCATTAGCCATTGATCAATATTTAATTTATTCTCTTTGTCATAAAATTTTCCACTTCTTTCTGACAAATAAATTAGGATTGCACCAGACTCGAAGACTGCTTGATTATTATTTGAATGATCAATAATTGCAGGTATTTTTCCAAAAGGGCTTATCTTCTTAAATTCAGGTCTAAATTGGTCTCCTTTAGCTAAATCTAATTTTGTAACTTTGTATTCAAAACCTATTTCTTCCAACATTATACTTATTTTTTTTCCGTTTGGTGTATCAGAGGAGAAAAGCTCAATCATTTTTTATTCCAAGTCTTTCTTGGGCAGCTTTTGAAGTAGTTGTAAACTCAAATCTTAATTTTTCATTTGGTTTTGCATATTTAAAACAACCTCTAGCAGCTAACGCACCTTCGTGAAAACCTGAAAGAATTAATTTTAATTTACCTGGATAAGAACAAATATCACCAATTGCAAATATGCCATTTATATTAGTCTCAAAATTTTCTGTGTTGACCTCAACTTTTTTTTTATCAATATTTAATCCCCAATCCAATATTGGACCAAGCTGCATAATTAAACCAAAGAAACCTAGTATATAATCAGATTTAATTTCCTTAATTTTACCCTCATCGTGTTTTATTTTTACTGAGTCAATTTTATCTTTGCCTGAAACAGAATCTAATTGATATTTAGTATATAAATTTATTTTACCTTGATCGTTTAACTCTTTTACTTTTAGAACACTTGACTCCATACCACTAAACCCATCTCTTCGGTGAATTAAATTGACGTTAGAAGTATTAGAAAGTTCTATAGCCCAATCTAGAGCTGAGTCCCCTCCACCAAAAATTGAAATTGTTTTGTCTTTAAAAATTGTTTTGTCTTTAATTGAGTAAAATAAAGAATTTCCCTCAAATTTTTCACATTCTTTTACTGAAAATTTTCTTGGTTCAAATGATCCTACACCTCCTGCAATAACAATACTCGCAACATCAAATTCTTTATTATCATTAGTTTTTACGTGCCAACGTTTTTCAACTTTTTTGAGTTCTTCAACTCTTTGGTTTAAGTGGAAATTAAAATTAAATGGTTTGATTTGTTTTAAAAGATTATTAGTTAATTCTTCACCAGTACACTCAGGTATTGCTGGAATATCATAAATAGGTTTATCAGGATAAAGTTCGATACATTGTCCACCAGCCTTATCCAAATTATCAACTATCTCACAAGTTAATCCAATTATTCCAAGTTGATGCGCACAAAATAAACCTGTTGGACCTGCTCCAATAATTAATACATCTGTTTTGATCATTTATCCTTGCTTTGATGGAATGTTTACTACCAGCCCATCAAGTGTGTCTGAAACAATAAGTTGGCAACTTAATCGGCTATTTTTTTTTGGTTCAAATGCCATATCTAACATATCTTCCTCACCATCTTCTTTTTCAGGAAGCTTATTCAGCCATTCCTCATTAACATACACGTGACAGGTAGCACATGACATTCCACCCCCACAGTCGGCATCAATACCTGGAATATCGTTTTGGATTGCACCCTCCATCACAGTCAATCCATTTTGAACATTTATAGTATGAGTTTGGTTATCGTGAGTATTGTATGTAATTTTCGGCATGATTTATATATAGGCTCTTCTTTAGATAGAGCAAGTGAGTAAAGATAGACTTAGTCTATTTTTAGACATTTTGTAACTGTGGGATGTCTTTTTTTAGAAAATAATCTTCCTCTTTTGATTGTTTAATTATTGCTGGAATAATTTCTTTATATGCATCAATCAGTCCCTCATTTGTTCTTGGAAGTTGATCTTTGATGTGATGGTGAAGCTTATCTAGATTATAAGAGGGTACTGTAGGAAACATGTGATGTGACAAATGATATTCCATCTTCCAATACAAAAAACTTAAAACAGGATTTAAGTACATTTCTCTTGAAGTAAGACGATGATCTTTAACATTCCTTGCAAGACCAGCATGTTGAGTAAAAGCAACAAGTTTATGTAATGTTTTTCCGTAAAATTGTGGTAATAAAAAATAAATTATAGGTAGCCAACTTAAGGCTAATATTGACCACAAAATAATTGATAACCATATAAGCAGATAAATTCTTGAATTAAATATCGCTTTTGACTGTGCAGTTTCAGGAATACTGTCTTGCATAACTTTTGTGTTAATTCCAAAAGCGTGCTGAATAATTTCAAATGAAATATGTTTTTTAAAAAAAAGTAAATCTAAAAAAGGAATAATATTTATTAATAATCTTTTTGGAGTTTCTCTTAAGTTGTTACCATATTCTATTTCATGATCAAAAGGATTTTCTGTAGAATAAGTATTTCCATGGTGAACGAAATGGGTATATCTCCATCTTGTAGGTTCAAAGTTCGACATGAAAGAGGAAACATAATAAAAAATTTCGTTTAAAAATTTAGATTTAAAAGCAGTCTTGTGCCCTGTCTCATGCCACAATGGATTAGAGAAAGAATAAATATTTCCATAAACCAAAAACCAAAATACAGACCACCAGGTTCCCCACGTCATAAAAGCTAAAGTTCCAGTTATTATTAATAATCCAAAAAAAACAGAAATATGTTGAATACCTTTTAAGTCAGATTTTTTTGATAACTCTTTAAGGATTTCTTTGTCTACATGACATTTGTGCCATTTGTCTAATTTAACGTCCATTTTTAAATATATGTATAGTGATTATACATAATTTTATTACAGACAAAAAAAAGGGCAAGTATAAAATTATACCTGCCCTTAATTTAAACTTTTAAGTAAAACTACTTAGCTCTTTTTCCGCTAACACTAGTTGCAGCAGCCCAGATTACTAGACCAAATGCAATTTTGTTAATGAAGTCTGCTAAGTTGTAAACAACGTTAAGTGAGTCAGCATCTACTCCACCTGTTAGGTAACCAAAAATGTAACCTAATGGGTAAATAGCCCAACCTACTGTAACAATCATTCTCATTGCACCAAAAGCAGTTACAAGAGCCTTGCTTCCACTTTTTGCTGCAGCTTTTCCAGCTTCACCTGAGAATACTTCATAAAGAATGTATATCCAACCTGCCATCCCGACTATAAAGCCAAGAGTAGCGTTGATGTATCCAGCTTCACCTAAGTATCCACCGATTAACATTACTAATGATCCAAGTAGCAATCTCCAGAACATTCCAGAATTTGCTTTACCGATGGCTGCTAGAATTAAATAAAATTCTACCATCTGTAATGGCACTGTAATTAACCAGTCAATATATCTGTAAACTGTTGGTGAGTCCCCAGTAGCAACCCATACTTCTCTCATGTACATGTAGTGTATGAATGCAATACCAGTTACTAGCCCAGCAACAATAACTGAAGTTCTCCAGCCTGCTGCTACGTTACCAACTTCCATGAAAAAGAAAGCAGTCGCTGCTAACATTCCCATAGATATGATCCAAAATGAAATACCAACGAAATCATCCTGATTCAACATGGTTGCGTCTGCTGCAATAGCTATACCTGAAAATCCAATCAGTGCCATAGCTGCTAAAGCAAACAATTTTAGTTTATTCATAAAAAACTCCCTCTCTAGTTAGTTTTTATTTTTTAGTTTATATAAACTAGACTTAAGTCACCCTAAGCCAAAGTTCACGTTAAATAGCAAATAAAAATAGATTAATGAAGAATAAATTGTCACTAATTAACATTGATTTTACTTAATTTTTAAAATTAAATACAATTTATAAGTTAAAAATCTAATAAATTACTAAAATCGAATCAAACAAATATGTCTGCTAAATTTAATAAAATTTATGATCATTCAATAGAAAATCCAGAAAAATTTTGGCAAGAAGCAGCTGAAGATATCTTTTGGTTTAAAAAACCTACAAAAATTTTAAATAAATCTAACCCACCGTTCTACAAATGGTATGAAGATGGAGTAACTAACACTTGTTACAATGCTCTAGACATTCACATTGATCAAGGCAGGGGGAAAAACACTGCTCTTATATATGATAGCCCAATTACTGGAAATAAAAGTAAGTTTACCTATGAAGAACTTAGATCCAAAGTTACAAAATTTGCTGGAGCGTTAAAAGCTGAAGGAGTAAACAAGGGTGATAGAGTAATTATTTACATGCCAATGATCCCTGAGGCAGTAATTGCAATGCTTGGGTGTGCAAGAATTGGTGCAATACACTCAGTTGTCTTTGGTGGGTTTGCATCTAATGAACTTGCAAGCAGGATTGATGACAGTAAAGCAAAATTATTAGTAACTGCTTCATGTGGCTTTGAGCCTGGGAGAACAGTTGAATACAAACCACTAGTTGATGAAGCTATAAAAATTGCAAATCATAAAATTGAGAAGATGATTTTATTTCAAAGGCCAGGTCACGAGGTAAAATTAAATTCACCAATCGAAGTTAGTTGGGATGAGGTGGTATCAAATGCTAAAGCTGCTGATTGTGTTGAGATGAATTCAAATGAGTTTGCATATATTTTATATACCTCTGGAACAACTGGTACCCCTAAAGGAATAGTGAGAGATGTTGGCGGTCACATTGTTGCTCTTAAATGGACTATGAAAAATATTTACAACATTGATACCAATGATATCTGGTGGTCAGCGAGTGATATTGGTTGGATAGTTGGACACTCTTATATTGTTTATGCTCCTCTATTTAAAGGATGCACAACAGTTTTATTTGAAGGTAAACCAGTCGGCACCCCTGACGCTGGAGCATTCTGGAAAATTATCTCAGACTATAAAGTTAAATCTTTATTTACTGCGCCAACTGCATTTAGAGCAATCAAGAAAGAAGATCCTGAAGGTAAATTTTTTTCCAAATATGATCTAAGCAGCTTTGAAAGCTTATTTCTTGCTGGTGAAAGAGCTGATCCAGACACAATTAAGTGGGCTGAAAATTTACTTAAGGTTCCAGTAATTGATCATTGGTGGCAAACAGAAACAAGTTGGGCAATCAGCTCAAATTGTACAGGAATTGAAATGATGGAAACTAAATATGGGTCAGCTTGCAAGGCAGTTCCTGGTTATGATGTAAAAATTATCAAGCCAGATCAATCTTTAGCAAAACCAAATGAAATGGGTGATATTGTTGTAAAATTACCTTTACCGCCTGGAACATTCCCTACTCTATGGAATGCTGATAAAAGATATAAGGAAAATTATATGTCAAATTATGACGGCTACTATCAAACCTATGATGCAGGACATATTGACGATGATGGTTACATTTGGATTATGTCAAGAACAGATGATATTATAAATGTTGCAGGTCACAGATTGTCTACTGGAGCAATAGAAGAAGTTTTATCTGAGCATCAGTCAGTTGCTGAATGCGCAGTGCTAGGGATCGCTGATAAATTAAAAGGTCAACTACCAATTGGCTTGGTGGTTCTTAAATCTGGGGTGGATAAGGATAATGAAACAATTTCAAAAGAATGTATTCAAATGGTTAGAGCTAAAATTGGCCCTGTTGCAGCTTTTAAAGTTGCAATTGTTATTAAGAGACTTCCTAAAACAAGATCAGGAAAAATTCTAAGGGGAACCATTAGAAAAATTGCTGACAGTGTTGAATATAAAGTTCCACCCACTATCGATGATCCAGCCATACTAACTGAGATTAAAGAGGATTTAATCAAACATAAAATTCTTAATGGTTAAAACTTATATTTTTTTAGTTGGGGCAATATTTTGTGAAGTTGCTGGAACTATGCTGCTACCAGTATCACAAAACTTCACAAAACTAATACCAACTGTGGCTCTTTCAATATTTTATCTTTGTGCATTTTATCTTTTAACTTTTGTGGTTAACAAGCTCCCAATTGCAATTGTTTATGCAACATGGAGTGGTCTTGGAATTTTTACAATTGCAATATTAGGATACATATTCTTTAAACAAACATTGGCATGGCAAGCAATAGTGGGATTATTTTTAATTGTAATAGGTGTTATACTTGTAAACAGTTTTACTGTAAAAATTAGCTAAATTTTAAAGGAGTCCCGTCAGGATCTCCTAATATTTTTCCATCCAGCATTTTAATTTTTCCAGCAATAATTGTATGGGTAGGTGTTCCTCTAAATTTGTATCCATTAAACGGAGACCATGCACATTTACTCTCAATACTTTCATTTTTAATTTCAATAATTTTATTCATATCTACTATTGTAAAATCAGCATCATATCCTTCTTTAATAAATCCTTTGCTTTGGATACCAAAAATTTTAACAGGGTTTTCACAAACAAGATTTATTAATTGAGTTAAAGATAATTTACCTTCATTTACATGGTTTAACATTACTGGCATTAAAGTTTGAACACCTGGCATACCCGATGGAGTATTGGGATATTCTTTGTCTTTATTTATTTTTAAATGAGGAGCATGATCTGAACCAATTGTGTCATTGAAATTATTTCTTACTGCATACCATAGTCTATCGTAATGAGATTTGTCTCTTAAAGGAGGGTTCATTTGAGCATAAGTACCAAGTTTATCGTAACAATCAGGTGCATATAAAGTTAAATGCTGAGGGGTAATTTCAAATGTAATGTTTCCCTTATGTTGTGATAAGAAGTCAATTTCTTCTTTCGTTGTTATATGAAGAACATGTGCTTTTTTATTATATTTCTCAGCAATCCTGACAATTCTTCTGGTAGATGAAATTGCACACTCTGCACTTCTCCAAACTGGATGCGTATGAACATCTCCTTGCTTAATAAGTTTTTTATTAACTTTTAATATTGCTTCATCCTCAGAATGAACTGCAACAACTTTTGAACTATTTTGAAAAACCTTATCAATATCATCTTCTTCAGCCACTAATAGATTTCCAGTTGAGGAACCTGCGAAAAGTTTAATTCCGCAACAGCCTTCTAGATTTTTTAAACTTGCTAAATCATCTGCGTTATCAGCAGTTGCTCCAAAATAGAATGCATAGTTACAATACATTCTGTTTCTAGCTAGATCTAACTTCCTTTGAAACTCTTTCATATTAGAAGTTGGTGGGTTGGTGTTAGGCATTTCAAAGACACTAGTGATACCGCCTGCAATAGCTGCTCTACTTCCTGAATGAAGATCTTCAGTATCTGTTGATCCAGGTTCTCTAAAATGAGTTTGAGTGTCTATACATCCTGGCAATACAGTGTGGTCGCTTGCATTAATTATTTCACTTGCTTCCTCTTTAATTTGACCAATCTTATGAATTTTTTTGTCTTTTACAGCAACATCTACAATCTTTAATTCACCATCAATATAACATTTGCCGTTTTTAATTATAAGATCTAACATTTTAAGAAAATGTTATTATATTACATCTTATAATTAATCAAATATGAATATCAAAAACGTTTACATTTTAGATGATCGGGCAGTTCTTTATATAAATGGAGATGATGCTGTAAGTTTTCTTCAGAACCTTATTAGTAATGATATTGGTAAGGTCAGTGAAACCTACAGTTGCTTTGCATCATTGTTGTCTCCTCAAGGAAAATTTTTGTATGAATTTATTATAATCAAACACAAATCAGGTTACTTAATTGATTGTGAAAAATCTCAAGTAGATGGATTATATAAACAGCTTAGCCTTTACAAATTAAGATCAAAAGTTGAAATTTTAAATCTTAGTAATGAATTTGTAGTTGCTACTTTTAGCTATAAAAAATTTTTAACTTTTGATGAAGCACAAGATATTTCTGGGTTTACATTAAAGTTTAGAGAAGATCCAATATTTTTAGATCCTCGTAATAAACAATTAGGTGCAAGATTAATTATAAATTTAGAGAAACTCTATTTATCCTTAAAGAAATTAGAATTACATAATGCTGATTTAAGTGAATACTATTCATTAAGTCATAAACTTGGAATAGTTCCAAAAAACCTAAATCAATTACAAAATAAAGCTTTTGGAATTGAGTGTAATTATGATGAACTTAATGGAATTGATTTTAAAAAAGGTTGCTATGTTGGACAAGAAAATACGGCTAGGATCAAACTTAAAAACAAACTTACAAAGAGATTGTTGCCAATAAGTATTATAAATGGAAAATTGCATGAGGGTGAAGGTATTTTCAATAATGAAAATGAGATTGGAAAAGTATTGATTAACAATGAATATCCATTTGCGCTTATAAAATTTCTAGATAAAAATTTTGACGAAAATTCTGAATTCAAAACAAAAGAGGCTTTAATCAGAATTAAAAAACCTGAATGGATAAGTAAATAACTAATTAATTGGTGCGGTCGGAGAGACTCGAACTCTCATGGACTAGGTCCACACGGCCCTCAACCGTGCCTGTCTACCAATTTCAGCACGACCGCAATATGTCTCATAATAAATGAATGACAACTATCTTTCAAATTGGTAAAAATCTGCATGGAATTTACACAAGAAGTAAAGCAAGCAACAGATCCAATTTACCAAAAAATCTCTAAGGTTATGCCTGAAATTGAGTGGTCGGTTCATGCACCTTACATTCACAAAATTAATAAATTAAAAAAAGAAAAGAACGCAGTTATTCTTGCTCATAATTATCAAACGCCAGAAATATATCATGGTGTTGCTGATTTTTCCGCAGACTCTTTAGCATTAGCAATCGAAGCTTCTAAGACTTCGGCAGATATAATTTTGATGGCAGGAGTACATTTCATGGCTGAAACTGCAAAGTTAATGAGCCCTAAAAAAAAAGTTATTTTACCGGATATGGATGCAGGTTGTTCGTTATCTTCATCAATAACTGGTAATGATGTGAGATTATTAAAAGAAAAGTATCCAGGTGTCCCAGTTGTTTCGTATGTTAACACTTCTGCGGAAGTTAAAGCAGAAACTGATGTTTGTTGTACATCTGCTAATGCAGTTAAAATTGTAAAATCACTTGGAGTTAAAAAAGTAATATTTTTACCTGATGATTATCTTGCAAAATATGTCGCCTCACAAACTGATGTGGAAATTATATCATGGAAAGGTATTTGCATTGTTCATGATCAATTTAATGAGCAAGAAATACATGATATTAGAAAAAATAATCCTGGAATAAAAATAATTGCACACCCTGAATGTCCTCCGGATGTCATTAAAGCAAGTGACTTTGCAGGTTCTACTTCTGGAATGATTAATTATGTCAAAAATAATCAGCCAAAGAAAGTTATGATGGTTACTGAATGCTCTATGAGTGATAACATCGAAGTTGAAAATCCTAATGTTGAATTTATTAAACCATGTAACATGTGTCCTCACATGAAAAAGATTACTCTTCCCAAAATTTTAGATTGTTTAGAAAATGAAACAGGTGAAATAATTATGGACAAAGAGACTATCAAGAAAGCAAGAATTTCAGTAGAGAAAATGGCAGCTATCGGCAGATAACTAGTGTCAAAAATTAAACTTAGCAAAGAATTTATTCGCAATACCGTCAAGCTTGCATTAAATGAAGATCTTTATCCTTCTGGGGATATAACTTCAAGTTTAGTAAAAAATGATAAAATTATAACCGTTAAACTTTTATCAAATCAAAACGCAATTATTGGCGGATTGTTGTTTGCAAAGCAAGCCTTTGCACTAATTGATAATAAGATTAGATTTATAATTAAAAAAAAAGATGGTTCAAAGGTAAAAAGAGGATCTATTATTGCTTTAATTAAAGGAAGAGCAAAAAATATATTGATTGCAGAAAGAGTTGCACTAAATTTTTTATCTCACATATCTGGTATAGCAACTAAAACTAATCAATTTTGTAAACTAGCTGGAAAAAAAACTAAAATTTGTTGTACAAGAAAAACTATTCCAAATTTAAGAGTAATTCAAAAATATGCTGTTAAATTAGGGGGTGGAACAAATCATCGATTTAATTTAAGTGATGAATATTTAATTAAAGACAATCATGTAGCAAGTTCTGATTTAAAAACTTTAGTCTCAAAGGCTATTAAAAATAAAAAAGGTAGAAAAATTACAGTCGAAGTAGACAATCTCAGTCAACTAAAATCAATAATTGGGCTAAAGTTTAATACCGTATTGTTTGATAATATGAGTATTAAAAGTTTGAAACAAGGAGTCAAAATATCAAATAAACAATATGAAACTGAGGCTTCAGGAAATATAAGTTTAGAAACAGTAAAGTCTGTCGCTGCAACAGGTGTAAACAGAATTTCTGTTGGATCTATTACTCATAGCGCTTCAGCAGTCGATCTAAAATTAGAAATTTAAGATACAAATTTAGAAAGATCAGGTTTGAAATAATTTGGTCCTTTCATCACTTTCCCTGCATCATTGTATATAGGTTTTCCATTTTCATCTAATTTACTCATGTTTGAATTTTGAACCTCTTCAAAACATTTATCTAAGTCAATTCCAAATGCATGCCCTGCCCCATATGTAACATACAAAATATCGGTTAAAGCATCAGCTACTTCTAATAAATCATTTTTACTCATAGCATCTGTTAGTTCTTCTAATTCCTCCTTAATAAGATCTATCCTTAATTTATTGATTTTGTCTGTACTAAATGACGGCTCTGTTTTGACTTCTTGGCCAAAAATTTTCATGAAAGTTCCTACTTTGCTAAAATTCGACATATTGCTCCTGTATGTTTTTAATAATTTATTGTATATTTATAATTATTTGTAACTTAGAAATTAATCAATGAAATTAAGAAAAGAATTCGATAGCATTGGAAGTGTTAATGTTCCTAATGATAAATTGTGGGGAGCATCTACACAAAGATCTAATAAGTTTTTTGATATTGGTAAAATTTTAGTAAATATTTCTATCATTAAATCAATTGCGATTATTAAAAGATCTGCGGCAATAGTTCATGCAAAAGACAAATTAATTGATAACAAAATTTCTAAAGCAATTATTAGAGCTTCAGATGAGGTAATTAAAGGTAAGTTAGATGATAATTTCCCATTAAAAGTCTGGCAAACAGGTTCTGGAACACAAACAAATATGAATGTAAATGAGGTTATTGCTAATCGTGCGATAGAAATGATGGGTGGAAAAAAAGGATCAAAGAAACCTGTTCATCCAAATGATCATGTAAACAAATCACAATCTACAAATGATGTTTTTCCAACTGCAATGCATATATCGGTTGCAAAAGAAACATTAAGCAAATTGTTACCAAACTTAAAGATTTTAGAAAAAGAATTAAACAGAAAATCTAAAGAATTTAAAAATATTGTTAAAATTGGGAGGACCCATCTTCAAGATGCAACTCCTCTTTCTTTAGGTCAAGAATTTTCAGGATATTACGTACAACTAAAAAAAAGTATAGAAAGAATTGAGCATGCCTTAAAGGAGATTTTATTTCTTGCTCAGGGAGGAACTGCTGTAGGCACAGGAATAAATTCAAGGAAAAACTTTGACAAAAAGATAGTAAAAGAAATAGCAAAATTTACAAAACTAAAATTTAAACCTGCTCCAAATAAATTTGCAGAACTTGCAGCCCATGATGCGATAGTAAATTTTTCTGGAACCTTAAATACTTGTGCGGTAGCTTTGATGAAAATATCTAACGATATTAGATTTTTAGGTTCAGGTCCAAGAGCTGGCTATGGAGAATTAATTCTACCAGAAAATGAGCCTGGCTCATCAATAATGCCTGGCAAAGTCAATCCTACTCAATGTGAGGCAGTCACAATGGTATGCGTAAAAGTTATTGGAAACCATAACGGTATTACAATGGCTGGGTCTCATGGACATTTTGAATTGAATGTTTTTAAACCTTTAATCGCACATAACATTCTACAATCAATAGATTTAATAGCTGACAGCACTAAAAATTTTGCTCTTTACTGTGTTAAAGGCATAAAAGCGAATAAAAAGAAAATTCAGGAACATTTAGATAATTCTTTAATGCTCGTCACAGCACTTGCACCTCATATCGGCTATGACAATGCTGCTAAAATTGCAAAGACTGCACTTAAAAACAATACTACTTTAAAATATGAAACACTAAAAACAGGGCTAATTACAGAAAAAAATTATAAAAAAATAGTTGATCCTAAAAAAATGATCTATCCAGCGTAAGCTTCAAGTAATTTATTTGTCATATTTTTAATAAATATTTTATTTTGCATATCAGAACCACGAAAATAAATATTATTTAATTTTTCGTTAACTTTTTGATTATATTTACCATCAATAATAATATCATTTAGAATTATTGCTTTTTCACTAAATACATAAGAAAAGCTAAAATCAATTGTTTTTATTTTTTTTCTAAAATTTTTAGGTGTGAGTAAAAATTTATAAATATTTTTAATGTTTTCTATATTTATGTG
>CABYOP010000004.1 GCA_902520645.1 uncultured Pelagibacteraceae bacterium
AGAATGGATAAAAAATTTTGGGAGCTTCATGAATATGCAAATAATGACATAACACCTTTTTTATATAAGGGAAAAGGTCAAACAAATAATAAAAAAATTTATTTTAATTTCGCTGATATCAATAGTGTTGATGGAGGTGAGGCAGGAATAGGATTTGGTTCAATATTTTTACGAAACAAATCTGTTAAAACTGACAAAAGAAAAGCTGCAATTTTATTGCATGAATTACTTCATACTCAAGGAATGGGAACAAATTGTATGCCCTGGATTAAATCATCAGATCTTAAGAGCCATAGTAGTCATTTAAAAAACTATGATCAAAGGACAATGTTAAATTCAGTAGATCCTAGCAGTCCTAGAATTGGAAAAATCTATGCACATAATATAGATAAGTGCCCTCAATTTATGGACTCCGTTTACCTGACACCTACAAGAGAAGATCCATATGATCCTTATAAAATTTTTTGCTTATTTGAACTAGGAAAATATGAACATCCTAATTATCTATACATAATTAGAAAATTAAAAAAAGCAGGTAAATATAATTGGAGGACAAGATTTGCATCAAGTTGTAAAACAAGAAATAGTAGAAAAGATAGCCAAGGTTATTATCTCTTTGGTGTTGAAGGTAATATTTTACAAAAAATTAATTATTAATTTAGTTAATGGAAAAAATAGAAATAATTGCAAATAAAATCTTACAAGATTACGACTTAAAAAATCCAGGGACAATTTTTAAAGAAAAAAAAAATATAAGTAATGAGGATGCGCTTCTTATCCAATCATGTGTTGCAAGATTAAGACAGAAGAGAGGCGAGGAGATAATTGGTTATAAAATAGGTTGTGTTTCTAAGGATACTCAAAAGAAAATGGGGTTTACCCAACCTGCTTGCGGCTACCTTTGGAAAAGTGAATTACACAATAGCCGAGTAATCTTAAATAAAAAAGATTATACAAATCCTGCTATGGAAGCAGAATTTGGAGTAATATTAAATCGTGATATTAAACCTGATCTAGCATCTTTTGATTACATTCTACATTCTATAGAGGGGGTTTATCCTCTTATTGAAATTCATAATTTAGTCTTTTATGGAAATGAACCATATGGAGCAGAACTTTTAGCAAATAATGCTATTCATGCAGGAATTGTATTAGGTCCTGAAACAAAAATATCATCTGAAAAGGTCGAGACTGATCTTAAACTAATTTATGATAATGAAATAATAGATACTTGGACTAATAAAATATGGCCAAATGACATGCTTTCAGAAATTGACTGGTTAATTAAAGAACAAGCAAAAAAAAATAATTATTTAAAAAAAGGAGATTTAATTTTAACTGGAGCTTATGGTTTTCCAGTTCCAATTAATGAAAAGAAATTAATTCAAGTCACATCCTCTGCTTTTGGTGATGTTAGAGCTACCTTTAATTAAGGAACTAACCAATTATCCTTATTATTTTCTAAATCAAATCTGGCTCTTCGGTGACCTTTGGCTGCTAAGTACAACCATTCAATAGACTTAATTTTACACTGGATAACAGTAAAATTTTTATAACCTTCTTCACTCTGTTCTTTTGTATAATCAAAATTATCAAGCTCAGGTTTTAAACCAGAGGTTGGCTCATCAGAAACAGTACCAGGTCCATTATTAACTAAATAGCATTTTCTACTTATATGCTGAGTTTTTTCCCAAGATTGTTTTGTAATATCATTATTGTGGTTAATAATTGCTTCTACTTTTAATCTTACCTGGATTTTTAATTCTTTGTCATAAAACAAAAATGAGGCTTTGGGATTTTTTTTTAAAATATTTATTTTATCAGATCTAATATCACTATGAAATTGGACTAAATTATTATCTTCGTCTGATTTTCTTAGAACTACAATTCTACTCTCGATGTTAGTATTATCCCCGCATGAAAAAACTGGAATTCTAAAGGGTGAACTTCTATCTTTAACTGCATTATTTAACATTGACCAAATTTTCTTTTTGATCTCAGTAAAGTCCTCGTAGTAAGGAACAGTATCAGTCACAGATTATTTTTTCTTTTTTAAAAGAGCTATCAAGCTAGAACTATCCCAACGATTACCACCCATTTCTTGAACTTTGGCATAATAACCATCTACAATCTCTGTTACAGGAACTGGAGAGCCATTTCTTTTTGCCTCTTCAATTACAATTGCTAGATCTTTTCTCATCCAATCAACAGCAAAACCATAATCAAATTTATCATCAGTCATAGTTCGATATCTATTTTCCATTTGCCAAGATTGAGCTGCACCTTTTGATATAGTTTCCATAACAATATCCATGTCTAATCCAGCGTTAATCCCAAAGTTAATAGCTTCTGATAAACCTTGAACAGCTCCAGCTATACACATTTGGTTCATCATTTTAGTAAGTTGACCACTACCAGAAGGACCAATTAATTTTACTTTTTGACTGTAACAATCAATTACCGGTTCTGCTTTTTTAAAAATATTTTCGTCACCACCAACCATAACGGTTAATTTTCCGCCTTCAGCTCCTGCTTGACCACCAGAAATAGGTGCGTCTAAAAAATCAAAACCTTTATCTTTTGCAGCTTTGTAAAGTTCTCTTGAAATTTCTGCTGATACAGTTGAATTATCAATATAAACACAACCTTTTTTAGCTGTATTAAATAATCCATTTTCTCCTAATGAAACTTCTCTGAGATCATTATCGTTTCCTACACATGTAAAAACAAAGTCTGCTCCATCAACAGCTTCAGCAGGGGTATTAGCCATTTTACCTTTGTATTCACCAATCCATTTTTCAGCTTTTGATTTAGTTCTGTTAAAAACAGTTACATTGTGTCCGGCTTTTGATATATATCCAGCCATAGGGTAGCCCATAACCCCAAGACCTATGAAAGCAACATTACAAGTCATAATTTTTATCTATGTTTAAAAGTTTAAGTTTAAAAGTAATTATATTTGGTTTTATTTTTACATTTTTTTCTAGTTTTGGACAGAGTTTTTTTCTTGGGATGTTTAATTCTAGTATAAGAGAAGCATTATCAATTTCGCATGGACAATTTGGCTCAATTTATGCCTCTGCAACTTTATTAAGTAGCATTGTTTTAGTTTGGATAGGAAAAAAAATAGACGATATAAATATTTTTAAATTCGCATCTTATGTAATTATATTTTTATCTGTGTCATGCTTTATATTTTCTAAAATATCTTCCGTAATTTTTTTATTTATAGGAATTTTTTTAATGCGTTTAGCCGGTCAAGGATTGACCACTCATACCGCAACCACAACTATATCTCGTTTTTTTGAAAAAAATAGAGGAAGAGCTTTAAGCATTGGTTGGTTAGGATTGTCTTTAGCAGAATTTATATTACCAGTTTTAATTGTTTTTTTATTGACATTTATTGAATGGAGAAATCTATGGGTATCAATATCAATTCTTGTAATTATAATATTACCAATTGTAACTTACACTTTAGTAAGAGAAGTTAAATTAGACACTAGAGAAGACTCTAATAATATAAAAAGTTTAAAAGAAATCAGACAGTGGAAAAGAATAGAGGTTTTGAAAGATTATAGATTTTATATAATCTGTATGACAATGTTAGCAATGCCATGGATTGCAACTGGTTCATTTGTTTATCAATCTTTTATTACAACTTCAAAAGGATGGGGGCCATACATAATTGCCCAGTCATTTATGGTATATTCAATTTTTTCTGTGATTACTTTATTTGTCTCTGGTTTCTTGATTGATAAATTCACTAGTAGAAAATTATTAATCTATATGAATGTTCCACTATTTTTTGCAACGATTGTATTGTTTTATTTTGACTCGCCAATTTCATCTTTTTTCTTTTTAGGTTTGGTAGGTATTTCTAATGGTCTTGCAAATGTATTAGGTTCTTCAACATGGGCTGAAATTTATGGGGTTAAATTTATTGGATCAATAAAGGCGTTAACAACCGCTCTAATGGTATTTTCAACTGCTTTTGGTACGGCTTTATTTGGAATTTTGATAGATATTAACTTTACAATAGAGCAAATTGCTATTGTTTCAGGTGCTTATATTTTGCTTTCAATAATTCTTCTTTATTTAGTAAGAAACAAGTTAAACCCTACATATATATAAAATACTCCTTGATTTTTTAAGTTTCACTGTGTAGATACTCCGCATGGCAAGAGTAACCGTAGAAGATTGTATAGATAAAGTAGATAGTCCCTATGAATTAGTATTAGTAGCTAAAGAAAGAGCTACTCAATTAAATGCTGGTCTAGAACCAACAATTGATAGAGATAATGATAAAAATACAGTTATTTCGTTAAGAGAAATTGCAGAAGAAAAAATTCAAGTATCTGATTTAACTGACAGTGCAGTTTATAAGCTTAGAAAACATGTTGAACAAGTTGATGACACTGCAGAGGATGACGAAGATATAGGTGATGATTTTGAAAATTTATACAAAGGTGAGATTTCTAAAAGTGGAACACCAATTCTTCCATCAAAAAGAGCAAGAAAAACTCCAGAAAAAATTCAAGTTACAAAAGAAGATTTAGCAGAATTATCTGAAACTGCTAAAGCTGATATTGATAGTTCAGTTGGTGAAGAAACTATGAATGAAGAAGGCGAAGTATCGTTAGACGAAGTTTCAAATAGTGAAGAGCCAACTCAAGAAAACGATCAAGAAGATCAATAAATTTTAATTTATAAATTCTTTAATTATTTTTTCTCTGTGTTCATCTAGATCTGGGATGTCACCTCTTTTATCAGGATCATGATAAGTAGACATTTTGATTGGATTTCCTGCTAATTTGAAATCTCCAATTACTTTGTGATAAGCCTTTACAATCATATTTCTTGCTTCAACTTGTGGATTTTCAACCGCTTCTTTAATATTAAATATAGGACCACAAGGAATTTTATCTTTTTCCATTTGACTAACCCATTCATTTGTTGATTTAGTAGAAAGCTTATTTTCAAGAATTGTTTTAAGTTCATCCATATTTTTTGCCCTAGAAGAATTTGAACTAAATTTTTCATCAGTAAACATTTCAGGAACTTTTAAAATATTACAAAGCTTTTCAAATAATTTATCATTACCAGCAGCAATAATTATGTGGCTGTCCTTAGTTTTAAATGCTTCAAATGGAGCTATAGAAGGGTGCCTTGAGCCCATTGGTTTAGGTATTTCATTTTTAGACAAATATCTTGCTATTGCATTTTCTAGAATTGCAATTTGACAATCAAGCATGGAAACATCTATATACATTCCTTTACCTGTTTTTTGTCTATCATATAAAGCTGCATTGATACCTATTGCTGTGAACAAGCCAGCTGTAATATCACCAATTGAAGTACCAACTCTTGTAGGTTCTGAATTTGGTTGACCTGTTACACTCATTAGTCCACCCATTCCTTGCACCACCATATCATAAGCAGGTAATTCTTTTAAAGGACCAGTTTGTCCAAAACCTGATGCTGAAGCATAAATTAATTTAGGAAACTTTTTACTAACTTCTTCCCAGCCGTATCCCCATTTTTTTAAAGTGCCTGGTTTAAAATTTTCAACTAAGATATCTGCTTTTGATAAAATTTTATCAAATATTTTTTTGTCATCTGAATTTTTTAAATTTAGAGCTATGCTTTCTTTTCCTCTGTTAAGAGACATAAAGTAAGCTGAGTAATCTTCAACAAATGGACCAAATTTTCTTGAGTCATCACCAATTTCAGGAGCTTCAACTTTTATTACCCTTGCACCTAAATCTGATAAAATCATTGTGCAATATGGTCCAACCAAAACTCTTGTTAAATCAACTACCAATAAGTTTTTAAGTGGTCCATCCATAATAAGTATTAAAAATTAATTGTACTTTTTGTTAACTTGACTCTTAGTGATATCTTCATTTTAATACAACTATCATAAATAACAATAGAGGGAGAATTAAATGTTAAAAAAAATATCTTTATGTTTAACTTCATTTGTTCTTGCGTTCACTTTAATTGGTTCTGCTTATGCTGTAACTTTAAAAGCAAGTCACCAATGGCCAGGAACTCCAAGAGCTGACGGTTCATTTGACCCAAGACACGAAATGGTTCAAATAATTGCAGATGAAGTAAAAAAAGCAAATGTTGGAATAGATATAAGAATCTACCCAGCTAAATCTTTATACAAACCAAAAGAACAGTGGAAGCCAATGACAACTGGTCAGTTGGATATTTCTGCTTTCCCTTTGGCTTATGCATCAAAATTCCATCCAGAATTTGATGCTACTTTAATGCCGGGTACTGTAAAAAATCATGATCACGCATTAAGATTTAATAAAGGTCCTATGATGACTGAAATTAAAAGAATTATAACTGATGCAGGTGTAGTAGTTTTATCTGATGCTTGGTTAGGAGGTGGATTTGCCTCTAAGTCTCAATGTATCAAAAATCCAAGCGATGCAAAAGGACAGGTTATGAGAGCCGCAGGAAAAGCGTTTAACCAAATGTTAGAAGCAGCTGGTGCAGGTATCCAAAGTATGCCTTCATCTGAAATTTATACTGGTCTTCAAACAGGTGTATTAACTGGTGCGAATACTAGTTCAGGAAGTTTTGTAAGTTATAAAATTTATGAGCAAGTAACTTGTGCAACACCTCCAGGAAAATTTGGATTATGGTTTATGTATGAACCAATTCTAATGTCTAAAAAATCATATGATGCTTTAAATTCAAAACAACAAAAAGCACTTATGGCTGCTGGTAAAGTAGCTGAAAAATATATGACAGCTCAAGTTGAGAATTTAGATAAAAAGTTTGAGGATGCATATAAAGCTGCAGGTGTTAAATTAGTCTACATGGATGAGAAAGATCATGCTGCATGGGTAGAGATTGCAAAGAAATCTTCTCATAAAGCTTTTGCTGAAAAAGTTCCAGGTGGAGATAAACTAATGGAAATGGCTTTGGCAGTTAAATAAAGTAATATATAAAGAACCCCTATTTATCAAAAATAAGTAGGGGTTTTTTTTTATGAAAAATAAATATTTAAAATTTTGTGATTTTACAGCTAAAGCTTGCGGAGCGTTTGCTGTTTTAGCTTTACTTTTATCAATTTTGGTAATTGTTGAATTAGTATTTGAGAGGTATTTCTTTCAAAGAGCAATAACTTGGCAAACAGAGCTAGTAACAATGTTGTTAGTTGCATCTACTTTCATTGGCAGCGCTTATGTTTTAAGTGAAAAAGCACATGTTAGTATGGAGTGGATATATGACTTTTTGTCCTCAAAAAATGTTCTAAGATTAAAAATTTTTACTTCTTTATTAAGTTTATTATTTTTTTTAATTCTATTTTATTTTGGTTTCCTAATGGTTGAAGAAGCATTTACTAAAAATTACTCAACTGGTACAGTTTGGGATCCTCCACTATGGATACCTTATTCATCAATGATGATTGGAGCTATTTTAATGATACTTCAGTACATTGCAGAAATTATAAAGTTAACCGACGAGGCAGGCTAAAAAAATGGACCCACTAATAATAGCTATAATTGTTGCAGTTTTTACTTTAATAGTTCTTTTTTCAGGAATTCCAATAGCATTTGGTTTAAGCTTTGTATCAATAGTTCTCTTAGTATCATTTGAAGGTTTTCAAATGCTAGACGTTTTTGCAGAAACGTTTTATGCAGGACTAAATTCATTTGTCTTACTTTCGATACCAATGTTCATTTTAATGGGTATGGCAGTAGCCAATTCTCCTGCTGGAAAAGATTTATATACTGGTTTAGATAGATGGTTGTGGAGGCTTCCAGGTGGTTTAGTTATTTCTAATATTGGCGCTTGTTCAATTTTTGCAGCTTTAAGTGGATCTAGTCCAGCTACATGTGCTGCGATTGGGACAATGGGAATACCTGAGATGAGAAAAAGAGGTTACTCTGATCAAATTGCTACAGGCACTATTGCAGCAGGTGGCACATTGGGAGTTCTAATACCTCCAAGTATAGTTTTAATAGTTTATGGAATTGCAACTGGTACCTCAATTGGAAGATTATTCTTATGTGGGCTAGTACCTGGTTTTATGTTAGCAGGTATGTTTGCAATATGGGCTCTTATTCATAGCTACTTTATTGATAAAGATGCAGCTAAGGCTTTAAGGAATAGGACACCTCCAACGTTAAGAGAAAAACTTGAAGTATTACCTAGAGTACTTCCATTCTTAGCAATAATAGCAGGTGTTTTGTATGTATTATATGGTGGTGTAGCAACTCCATCAGAGGCATCTGGTGTTGGAGCATTCTTAGTTTTTGTATTAATCGCTATAGTTTACAAAATTTATCAACCAAAAAAAATATGGAATATTGTTAAAGTTTCAATGAAAGAAAGTGTAATGATAATGTTTATCATTGCAGCTTCTTATCTTTTTGCATTTACACTCTCACAACTTTATGTAACTCAGTCTTTAGCCCAGAGCATGGTTGAACTAAGTTCAAACAAATGGGTTGTATTTCTTTTAATAAATATATTTCTTCTTATAGCTGGTTTCTTTTTACCTCCAGTAGCAGTTATCGTTATGACTTCTGCTATATTATTACCAGTAATTACTACGTTAGGTTTTGACCCATATTGGTTTGCAATTGTGTTTACAATTAACATGGAGATAGGATTAATAACTCCACCAGTTGGATTAAATCTTTACATAATAAAAGGCATTACCCCAGATGTAAGTTTGTCAGAAATTTTAAAAGGCTCTATACCATTTATGATCATAATGGCGTTAGCAATTTTAATTTTGTGTATCTTTCCAGAGATAGTTACATGGCTTCCTGATAAAATAATGGGTAAACCTCTTGGATATTAATAGTAAAATTAGTCGAAAAATATCTGTTGCTCCCATGATGGATTGTACAGATAGACATGATCGTTTTTTCCTAAGATTAATGAGTAAAAATGTGATGCTTTATACTGAGATGGTTGCAACAAAATCTGCAATACACGGGGATAGAAAAAAAATACTATCCTATAGTCCTGAAGAAAAACCCTTAGCGCTGCAGGTCGGTGGATCGAATAAAGAGGAGTTAGCTGAAGTTGCAAAGATTGCAGAAGATATGGGCTATGATGAAATTAATATTAATTTAGGCTGTCCTAGTAAAAAGGTTCAAAAAAATATGTTTGGTGCTTGTTTAATGAAAGAGCCTGATCTTGTAGCAGAATGCATAAATGAGATGGTTAATTCATGTAAAATTCCAGTTACTGCTAAAACTAGAATTGGATTTGATGATGTAGAAAGCCTTGAGTATTTAAACAATTTTATACACAAAATGAGAGATGTGGGTACAAAAACATTTATTTTACATGCTAGAAAGGCAATGTTAACAGGACTTTCGCCAAAACAAAACTTAAATATCCCAAAACTTAATTATACTATGGTTTATGAAATTAAAAAACAAAATCCTGAACTAGAAATAATTATAAATGGAGGTATTTCTAAAATAGAAGAAATAAATAAACATCTAAATATTTGTGATGGTGTAATGATTGGAAGATCAATATATCAAAATCCATATTCATTAGTAGAAATTGAAAAAAAAATATTTAATACAAAAATTAATCCTACCAGAGAGCAAGTTGTCGAACAACTTTTAGAATACGTTGAAAAAGAAGTTAAATTAGGAACAAAAGTTAATCATATAATGAGACACACTGTAGGTCTATATCACGGCCAAATTGGATCAAAGGAATGGAAAAGATATTTAAGTGATAATTTAATGGCTCGTGAATCTGATTTTCAAAAAACAAAACATATAATGACGATTGTCCAAAATAATGAAAAAGCTAATCAGGCAAATACATAATGGATATTTCAAATATTAATGAAATTATAAATTTATTAGTTGTGTTAGCTATTGCTGCTGCAGTAGCTGGTTTTATGGCAGGATTACTTGGTGTTGGTGGAGGGATAATAATGGTTCCAGCTTTATATTATGCTTTTACAGTTTTAGATTTTGATATCGTTACAAGAATGCATCTTTCAGTTGGTACCTCTTTAGCAATCATAATACCCACCTCAATAATTTCTACTAAAACACACATGGAATATGATGCTGTAGATTTTAAGATGGTTAAATCATTTGGTATCTTTATTCTATTTGGTGTAATAGCTGGAACTTTTTTAGCAGTTAACTTAAAAACACCGGCTTTAGTATTATTTTTTTCAATATTTGCTTTTATTGTTGGTTTATTCTTTATTTTTATTAGAGATAAGCTTTTAGAAAATCCAAAAAAAATATCAAATATAGTTAAAAATATTTCAGGAATTGTTATAGGATTTATTTCAGTTCCTCTCGGTATTGGAGGTGGGTCTTTAATGGTTCCTTTCATGAGAACTTTTGGATATGACATTCGAAAATCTATTGGAACAGCTGCAGCAGTTGGATTTTTAATTGCAGTTACAGGAACCACAACAATGATAGTTGGTGGTAAAATTATCAATAATGTTAATACCCCCTTTAGTTTGGGTTACATAAATTTATTGGGTTTTATTGTCTTTGTGCCTGTGACGATGTTAATGGCACGTATAGGTGCTAAAGCAGTATATAAAATTAATAAAAGCTTATTAAGCAAAATCTTTGGAACTTTTTTAATAATTGTTTCATTAAGATCTTTTTACGAATATTTAAGTATAAATTAGATATGAAAAATATATTTAACTTAAAAGATATCATTTCATCTATAGCTGACGTAGGTCAAAAACTGTTCAAAAAAAAGGAACTTAAAAAGAATGATTTGGAGACAATACTTTCGTTATGTGATGATTTAATCTCTAATAAGGGTGCAGCATTTGGAATTACCGTTGCTAGGGATGTGACAGATCTTTATCAAAGTCTTACTCCTGAGAACAAGCTAGCTTTCTTTAAAAAAATTAACGAGAAATTTAAACCAAGTCACACAAAAGTATCAGAAGCTATAGAAACTTATCAAAAAACTCAAAATGACAAAAATTTATTTAATTTATTTATAGTATCCGAAGGGAAGAGACGAGAATTATTTAGAAGAATGAATATGGCTCCGAATGGTATCTCTACCATAGTCTCATTAAGAGAAGATTTATTAAAAGTTTTAAAAGAGAATTCAGAATTAAAAGCTTTGGATGACGATTTAAGAGAATTATTTAAATCATGGTTTAATCCTGGTTTTTTAAGATTAGCTAAAATTACTTGGGATACCAAAGCAGCAGTGTTAGAAAAAATTATGAAATATGAGAGAGTTCATAAAATTAAAGACATGGATGAACTTAAAAGAAGACTAGGTGAAGATAGAAGATTTTTTTCCTATTTTCATCCAGCACTTGAGGATGAACCAATAATATTCGTTGAGGTAGCACTTACCAATGGTTTAAGTAAATCTATTCAAGAAATTACAAAACCACATACTGCTGGAGGTAAAAATCTTGATACTGCAACTTTTTATTCAATCAGTAACTGTCAGGATGGTCTATCGAGAGTGACTTTAGGTAACTTTTTAATCAAAAGAGTTGTTTATGAAATTCAAGAAGAATTACCTAACATAAAATATTTTGGAACTTTGTCACCTATACCTGGATTTAGAGATTGGTTCTCATATTTAGAAGACAATAAAATAAAAAATATTTTAGGTAATATACCTTTAGAAAATATTTCTTTTTTAAAATCCTCAGATCTAAAAGTAGGAGATACTAGAATTGTTTCAAATAAAGATGCTATTTTAAAATTAGTAGCTCATTATTTAATAAATGAAAAAAATCATAAACAATTACCAATTAACGATGTAACTAGATTTCACTTAGGCAATGGAGCTACAATTGAGGATATTAATATAAATGCAAATGTATCTGAAGTTGGTTTTAATAGATCATTTGGTGTTATGGTAAATTATCTTTATGAGCTTAAGAGTATTGAAAAAAATCATGAAGATTATATCAATAATAAAAAAGTAATTATCTCAGATAAACTTAAAAAGTTTATTTAATTGGTGCCCCATTTAACTTTGTTCCAAATTCTTTCATGAAAGTAATAGAAAAAAAGAGGAATAATTGATCCAACACCTAATATTCCCGCTCCAACAAATGTACCAGTATATATGTAGCCGAATATCACCCAATAAATAAAAATAAAAAGTCTCCAAGAAAAAGTTTTTGCCACTGATCTTATTTTTTTATCTGCCATTATTTAAATATATAGGAAAATTAGGGTTAATAAATTACTCAAAAAAAAGAGGTGATTTCAGTCTCCCTCCATCACCTCACAATTAACATTAGGTGATTCTTGTGATTTTTATTAACACTTAATAGTTGTAAAAGTAATTTATTAACTAATTTAAGTATCAACAATTTAGAGTTGTATTTTGTTCTATTAAAAAAACTCAATTTAGCCATACATAATATTTAGTGTTATAATTATAATTGGTACTTTTAACAATGGTCTCAATAAAAGATAGTAATAAAAAAATTAAAAAAATTTTATTTGATCCAATAGATAAAACAAAAAATAAATTTTCCTCAATTTTAAATGAATTTAAAAAAAACAGGGTTAAAAAAGATTTAGCATTAAAAAAACAATTAGAAAAAGAAAAAAAAAGAGAATTAATTTTAGAAAAAAAATTAGCAAAAAAAGCTAAACAGGATGAAGTAAAAGAAGAAAGAAAGAAAATTCTTTTCCAAAAAAAATTAATTATTGAAAATGAAAAACAAAAGAAAAAAAATGAAGAAAAAAGACAAAAAATAGAAGCTCAAAGAATTAAAATAGAACAGAAAAAAATAAAAGACGAAGAAACTAAAAAACTTAGAGAGGAAGCTAGAAAGCTTAAACAAGAAGATTTAAGGCTAAAAATGCTCGAAAGACAAAGAATTAGAGAAGAAAATTTAAAGATAAAAGAAGAGCAGCTGAAAAATAAAGAAGTTGAAGCTCAAAAGATAAGAGATGAAAAAGAAAAAGAAAGACAAGAAAAATTAAGATTAAAAGAAATTGAAAGGAAAAATCGACTTGAGGAAGAGCAAAGATTAAGAGAGGCAGCTAGAAAATTGAAATATGAGCAAGAAAAACTTAAAGAATTTGAGCAGAGGTTAAGAGATCTAGAAACTGAAAGACAGCAGGAAATTCAAAGGCAGATTTTAAAAGAAGAGACAGAACAAAGAGCCAAGGAAGAGGAGTTAAGAATTAAAGAAAAAGAACTTAAACAAGCTGAACGTGAGAGAATTAATAAAGAAAATGAAAGGCGTCAAAGAGAAAGAGAATTAAAAATAGAAGAGGAAAGACAAAAAAGAATTGAAGAAGAAGACGAAAGAATTCGATTGACTGAAATGGCTCAAAAACAGAGAATTGATGAGGAAAACAGAAGAATGAAGGAGTGGGAAAAAAAATTTGACGAGGAACAAAGATTAAAAGAGGAGGAGGTAGTTAAAAAATTTTATAGTGAAGAAATTTCTGAACAGGAAAGTAATCAAAATAATAGTAATCTAGATATTAAAACTGATCAAGATAATGTAAAAAATTAAATTTTCTGGTCATATTCACCGACCTTACCTGTTTTTTGTAACAAATCGTCAATAAAATCAAAGATTTTTTTCTTCCTTTCATCTGATGTTGGACTTTCAGTAACAACTACTAAAGAAGGTTTATTTGATGATGCTCTGATTAAACCCCATGAGCCATCCTTAAAAGAAAATCTAATTCCATTAACTGTTAAAATCTCTGTAATAATTTGATTATCAATTTGTATTTTATCATTTTTAATTTTCTCCACTTTTTTGACTAATTCTTCAACCACTTGATATTTTTCTTCATCTTTACAAAAAGGGGCCATAGTAGGTGATTGATAGGTGGCAGGTAATTCATTCATAATTTCACTTATTTCTTTGTTTTGGTTATCTAGTAAATGACATACTTGAATTGCTGAATTTATCCCATCATCATATCCATAACCTAATGGTTGATTAAAAAAGAAATGTCCACTTTTTTCAAAGCCAGCTAAAGCTTTTTCTGTGTTAACTTTTCTCTTAATATGTGAATGACCTGTTTTCCAATAAATTGTATCACAGTTATTTTTCATTAATACTATGTCTTTTGAGTACAAGCCTGTAGATTTAACATCTACTATAAACTTTGAATTCTGATGTTTTGTAGATAAATTTCTAGCAATCAATAAACCAATTTTGTCTGAAAATATTTCATTACCCTTATTGTCAATTACTCCGACTCTGTCACCATCTCCATCAAAACCAAAGCCAATATCTGCATTATTTTCTTTAACAGATTTTGCTATTTCATGAAGCATCTCTAAATCTTCAGGATTTGGATTATACTTTGGGAATGTCCAGTCGAGATTACAATCTAGTTCGATTACATCACAACCTATTCCTCTTAAAATATCAGGAGCGAATAAACCTGCGGTTCCATTACCACATGCAACAACTGCTTTTATTTTTTTATTAATTTTATTATTTTTGATTAAATCATCTTTATAAACCTGCTGAAAATTTTTAATTTGTTTTTCATTTCCCTGGCCTGATATAAATTTTTCATTTAGTGTTATTTCTTTTAACTCCTTCATTTCTTCTGGTGCATGAGTTAATCCTTTTTTGATACCCATCTTAACTCCAGTCCACCCATTTTCATTATGACTTGCAGTTACCATTGCAACAGCATCAGACTTTAAATTAAATTGAGCAAAATAAACCATTGGTGACAATGACAACCCAACATCTTCAACATTACAACCAGTTGATAACAATCCTTTTTTTAGAGCAGTTTTTATTTCCTCGCTATAAGAGCGGTAATCATGACCAACTATGACGGTAGGATTATTTTTTTTGGTACGACTAATTATCTGTGTTCCCAAACCTTTTCCAAGATTCTCTATTCCTGCTTTATTTATGCTTTCTTCGTACAACCATCGCGCGTCATATTCTCTGAAACCATATGGATCAATTTTAATATTTTGTGTCATTTGTTAATTTCTTATCTCTTTTATGTTAATTAACTGTAATTTTTTAATTTTTTTTGTTGATATATAATTCAAGATGTTCTATAAATGTTCTATTGATTTACTGTTTATATAGTATATTAAGTCAAAACGCCTACAACATATAGTTGTTTTCGTATTATAAACAAAATATAATAAAACTATGAATAAAATTTTATCTCAGGCCCTAAAGAAAGCTGTCTCTGAATATAGCCCTCAAGTCAACGAAGTTTCAAAAGACAAAAGACCTGATCTTTTCTCATTAAACAACGAAACCGAACTATTTCAAAATGACAAAGGTATTATCATTAAGATTGATCGTTCAAAAGATGCAAATTTAACTGACTTTGGTAAAGCAACTTTAAAAGATAGATATCTTGGTCACAACGAATCTTTTCAAGATCTATTTGCTAGAGTAGCAAGCTCATATGCTGATGACAATCTTCATGCTCAAAGAATTTATAACTATATAAGTAATCTTTGGTTTATGCCAGCAACACCAGTTCTATCAAATGGTGGAACTAAAAGAGGATTGCCTATTTCTTGTTTTTTAAATGAAGCATCAGATAGTTTAGGTGGTATTTTGGATTTGTGGAGTGAAAATGTTTGGCTCGCAGCTAAAGGTGGTGGTATTGGAAGTTATTGGGGTAATCTAAGATCTATTGGTGAAAAAATTGGTAAAGTTGGAAAGACTTCAGGAATAATTCCATTTATTAAAGTTATGGACTCTTTAACTATGGCGATTAGCCAAGGTTCTTTAAGAAGAGGTTCCGCTGCGTGTTATCTTCCAGTCGATCATCCAGAAATAGAAGAGTTTATAGAAATGAGGAGACCAACTGGTGGTGATCCAAACAGAAAAGCATTAAACTTACATCATGGTGTTTTAGTTTCAGATGCATTCATGAGAGCTGTAGAAACAGACGAGCAATGGGCATTAAAAAGTCCAGCAGATGGAACTGTTCAACAAACTATTTCTGCGAGAAATTTATGGATAAGATTATTAACTGCAAGAATAGAAACTGGTGAACCGTATATAATTTATATTGATACTGTTAATAGACAAATACCACAACATCATAAATTAGCTAACCTTACAGTGAAAACTTCTAACCTGTGCAGTGAAATTACTTTACCAACAGGAATAGATAAAGATGGCAGAGATAGAACAGCAGTTTGTTGTTTATCATCTTTAAATTTAGAAAAATATGATGAGTGGAAAGATGACCCAAACATGATTAATGATGTTATGAGATTTTTAGACAATGTTTTATCTGATTTTATAAATAAAGCTCCTGATCAATTTAAAGATGCAAAGTACTCAGCTGAAAGAGAGCGAAGTGTTGGATTAGGTGTGATGGGTTTTCATTCATTTCTTCAAAAAAATAGAATTCCATTAGAGTCTGTAATGGCCAAGTCTTGGAATAAAAAAATATTTAAAGATATAGATGCAAAAGTAAATCAAGCTTCTAAAGATTTAGCAGAAGAAAGAGGTGCATGTCCTGATGCTGCAGAATACGGTTATCACGAAAGATTTTCCAATAAAACTGCAATTGCACCGACAGCTTCAATTTCTATTATTTGTGGTGGAGCATCACCAGGAGTAGAACCTATTGCTGCTAATAGTTATACACATA
This sequence comes from uncultured Pelagibacteraceae bacterium, assembly GCA_902520645.1. Lineage (GTDB taxonomy): Bacteria > Pseudomonadota > Alphaproteobacteria > Pelagibacterales > Pelagibacteraceae > Pelagibacter. The sequence goes on from CABYOP010000004.1 coordinate 16,605, forward strand.
AAACCTTGTCAGGTTCATTTAACGTTAAGAATAGATATTTAGAGGAAATTTTAGAAAGTCACGGTAAAAATGATGATGAAACTTGGTCTAGCATTACAACAAACCAAGGCTCAATATCTCATTTAGACTTTCTAACTGATTTAGAAAAAGATGTCTTTAAAACAGCATTTGAGTTAAACCAAAATTGGATTATTGAGTTAAGTGGAGACAGAACTCCATTTATATCTCAAGCTCAATCAGTAAATTTATTCTTACCTGCTGACGTTCATAAGAAAGAACTTCATAAAATTCATTTTGATGCTTGGAAAAAAGGCTTAAAGAGCCTTTATTACTGTAGATCAAAATCAATTCAAAGAGCCGAAAATATCAATGATGCAAAATCAACAGATATCATGGCGAATGTTTATAAAAATAAATCAACCAAAACTGAAGAAACAGAATACGAGGAGTGTCTATCATGTCAGTAGCCGAAAAAATAAATTCAGAAATTATTCAACCTGAAAAAAAAGAAATTGTTCAACCAAAAAAAATGGGACTGTTAGTAGAGAACCCAGTTTATAAACCATTTAGATATCCTTGGTGTTATGATGCTTGGTTAACTCAACAGAGAATTCATTGGTTACCAGAAGAAGTTCCTTTAGGAGATGATGTAAGGGATTGGCAAAAAAATTTATCACAGTCAGAAAAAAATCTATTAACGCAAATTTTTAGATTCTTTACTCAAGCTGATGTTGAAGTAAACAATTGTTACTTGAGACATTACACAACGGTTTTTAAACCAACTGAAGTTTTAATGATGATGACTGCTTTTGCTTCAATGGAAACTGTTCATGTTGCTGCTTACTCGCATCTTTTAGATACGATAGGAATGCCAGAGTCAGAATATTCTGCTTTCATGAAGTACAAGGAAATGAAAGATAAATATGATTACATGCAAAACTTTAATGTAAATTCAAAAGAAGATATTGCTAAAACGGTAGCTGTATTTAGTGCATTTACTGAAGGACTTCAGTTATTTGCAAGTTTTGCTATCCTGTTAAATTTTCCAAGACACAACAAGATGAAAGGTATGGGCCAGATTGTTACTTGGTCTGTTAGAGATGAAACTCTTCACTGTAATTCTATGATTAGAATTTTTAAAGAATTCATTAATGAAAATCCTGAAATATGGACACCAAAACTTAAAAAAGAACTTTACGAAGCTTGCAGAACAATCATTGAGCATGAAGATGCTTTTATTGATCTAGCTTTTGAAATGGGTCCAATGGAGGGTTTAACTGCAAAAGATGTTAAAGATTATATTCGATTTATAGCCAACAGAAGACTGGTTCAGCTTGGTTTAGAGGCTATTTATGATGTAGATAAGAATCCTTTAGGCTGGTTAGACACCATGCTCAACGCTGTAGAGCATATGAACTTTTTTGAAGGTCGTGCAACAGAATATTCTAAAGCATCTACCCAAGGAACATGGGTTGAAGCATTTAGTTAATATTTAAAAATTATCTTTGGTTTAACTGTAGGACTTTTCTATGTTTGCTACCTTTATAGCTAGCTAAAGGTCTAATAAGTTTGTTTGCTGCGTGTTGCTCCATAATATGAGCAGACCAACCTGTAATTCTTGAAATAACAAATATTGGTGTAAAAAAATCTGTATCAAATCCCATCAAATGATAAGTAGGTCCTGTAGGATAATCAACATTGGGGTGGATATTTTTCTCTTTAATCATAACTCTTTCAACAATGTCATAAATTTTTTCAAATTTTTTATCTTTTTTAATTTTTGCAACTTTTCCAAAATATTGTCTCATTGTTGGAACTCTTGAATCACCAGATTTATAAACTCTGTGACCAAAACCCATAACTACTTCTTTATTTTTTAGAGCACTATTGATCCATTTAAGTGCGTTTTCAGGCTTTTTAATTTTGTTCATCATGTGCATAACTTCTTCATTAGCACCACCATGCAATGGTCCTTTCAAACTAGCAATTGCTCCAGTAATTGCTCCATGAATATCAGACAAACTACTTGTAATTGTTCTTGCGGTAAAAGTTGAAACATTAAAACTATGTTCAGCGTAAAGTATTAAAGAAACGTCAAAAGCTTTAACAATTTCTTTTTGAGGTACTTTACCAAAGCACATATAAAAGAAATTTTCAGCAAAAGTTAAATTCTTTTTAGGTTTTATTATTTTCTTACCTTTTCTAATTCTGTAAAAAGCGGCTAAAGCAGTTGGGGTTTTTGCAAAAATTCTTAAAGCTTTCCTCATATTTGCTTCATGAGAAGAATCTTGAGTTTCTTTATCTTCTAAACCCATTACACTTACGGCAGTTCTTGCAACGTCCATTGGATGAGATTTTTTTGGCATATGTTTTATAATCTCATATAAATTTTTTGACAATTCTCTGTGATTTTTTTCTTCTTTTTCAAATTTTCTAAGTTGTATTGTGTTTGGTAAATCTTTATTTAAAATCAAGTAAGCTACTTCTTCAAATCTGCAATATTCACATAAGTCCTGAGCCGCATACCCTCGATAAGTTAGAGAATTAATTTCAGGCATAACTTTTGAAACTTCAGTCTCATCTACAACAATTCCTAATAAACCTTTTTTGATTTCATCACTCATTATTCGTGTCCTTCTGTACTAAAGTTATAAATTTTTTCATCTAAAGAATTATATTTTTCATATTCAACTAATTCATATAGCCTCTTCCTAGTTTGCATCTTATCTATGATATTATTCTGATGTCCATTTGCATAAATGTCTCTCAATCCATCCTCGACATTTTTCATTGCTAATCTTTGAGTGGTTACTGGATAAATGACAATATTAAATCCTATATTTTCTAATTCTTTATAGTTAAAAAGCTTTGATTTTCCAAATTCAGTCATATTAGCTAAAAGATAACATTTTAATTCTTTTCTCACTTTCTCAAAATCTTTTTCATCTTGAAGTGCTTCAGGAAAAATAATTTCTGCACCAGCATCAATATAAGCTTTACATCTATCAATCATTTTATCAATACCTTCAACTCCTTTTGCATCTGATCTTGCGATAATTTTAAAATTTGAATCTTTTCTTGAAGCAACACATTCTTTAATCTTTTTTACCATTGCCTCTGTTGAAATTAATTCTTTATTATCTAAGTGACCGCATCTTTTTCTCTCAATCTGATCTTCTAAATGTACCCCGGTAATGCCAAATTCTTCAAATGTTTCGATAGTCTCTTTGCAAGATTTAAATCCTGTATCAATATCAACAATAGTTGGAAGATTTGTTACTCTTGATATTAAATAAGATCTTGTACTTACATCTTGTAAAGTAGTAAGACCTATATCGGGAAAGCCTAAATCATTTGCCATTACACCACCAGAAACATAAACAGCATCATATCCTATTTCTTCGATTAACTTAGCTGTTAGTGGGTTATATGCACCAGGTATTCTTAAAATTTTGTTAGATTTTAGCTTTTGATCAAAATCTATTCTTTTTTGGCCTGGCTCTTTTTCAACAAAGTGCATTAAAAAATTCCTTTTTTTAAATTTCGTTTTAATTTACTTTTTTTTACCATTAAGTTTAATTTATCTAACTGACCAGATTTTAAGTTCTTTAAATTCTGAACATTTTTTAAAAAATTGTCACTTTCTCTTTTATCAAGAATATCTTCCGTAAGTGTTAGAAATTTATTAATATAATTTTGTCTTTTAAAAGGTCTTGCGCCATACGGATGAGCATCAGCTTTATCAAGTGCTTCAGTAATTTTCTTACCATTTTTTAAAGTAACCACTACTTTTGCACCAAATGACTTATATTTTGGATTAGGATCATGATATTTCTTAGTCCATTTTTTATCTTCATATGTCTTAATGGATCTCCAAATTTTTATAGTACTTTTCTTATTTGCTCTTGCTTTTGTGTAAGATTTAACATGGTGCCAATTCCCATCTTCTAATGCAACAGCAAATATATACATAATTGAGTGGTCTAGGGTTTCACGACTTGCATTTGGGTCCATTTTTTGTGGATCATTCGCGCCAGTTCCAATTACATAATGTGTATGATGACTTGTATATATATCAATTTTTTTAATTAAGTTTAAATTTGATATTTTATTTTTTAATTTTTTTGCTAGATCAATTAAAGCCTGAGATTGATACTCAGCTGAATATTCTTTTGTATAAGTCTCTAATATTGCTTTTTTACTCTCTTTTATCCTGGGTAGTGGAACTTTATAATTTGCTTTTTTCCCGTCTAATATTCTTGCTATAACACTGTCTTCACCTTCGTATATTGGACTTGGAGCTCCTTCTCCTCTCATGACTCTGTCTACAGCCTCAATTGCAAGTTTACCAGCATGCGCAGGTGCATATGCTTTCCAGCTTGAGATTTCACCTTTTCTAGATTGTCTAGTAGATATAGTTGTATGAAGAGCTTGTTGAACTGCTTGATAAATAGTTTCTGTATTAAGTCTTAACATTGAACCCAATCCTGCTGCTACACTTGGACCAAGGTGAGCGATATGGTCTACCTTATGTTTATGAAGACAAATACCTTTAACTAGATTTACTTGAACTTCATAAGCAGTAATAATTCCCCTTAAAAGGTCTAAGCCACTTTTTTTATTTTGTTGTGCAACAGCTATCAGTGGTGGAATATTATCACCAGGGTGGCTGTAATCAGCTGCTAAAAAAGTATCATGAAAATCGAGCTCTCTAACAGCTGTACCATTTGACCAAGCTGCCCATTCACAATCAAATTTTAATTTTGAGTTTATACCGAACAAAGTTGCTCCATGTTTTCTAGAATGTTTTAATGCCATTTCTCTTGAAGAAATTACAGGTCTCCTATTTAAAGAAGCAACTGCAACTGACGCGTTATCAATAATTCTATTTATTACCATTTCGATTGCATCCTTACTTAATGTAGCATTATCACTGGCTATTTCTGCTATCTTCCAAGCAAGTTGTTTCTTTTTTGGTAAATGAATTTTTGATGGATAAACTTTAACAGTGTGTAATAACAAAATATCTCCTTTAAGATGTTTTGTTTTTAATAGTTAAATTAAATTAATCAATATTAAAGATATTTTGATATTGTTTTTTCAATACCAATAAAGTCTTTTATTAAGTGATTATGATAAATTTCATCAATATTTTTTTCAGTATATCCATCTTTTAATAAAATCATTGGAATTTCTGCAGCTTTTGCGGCATTAGCATCAGTTTCACTGTCACCAATCATGATCGTTTTTTTTAAATCTCCATCTAAAATTTCAACAACTGTAGTTAGATGCCTTGGATCTGGTTTGCAATAATCGAAAGTATCTGAACCAGCGACATATTCAAAATAGTCATAAATTCCAATTTTTTTTAATAAATCATTTGATAAATATTCTTGTTTATTTGTACACACTGCCATTGATATATTTTCTTTGCTGCACCATTTTAAAAACTCTTTAACTCCATTGATCAATGTACTTTCATTAATTATATTTTTTCCATAAAAATCTACAAACTCACTTACCATTTCTTTTTTTACTTTTTCATCATTTACTTTGCTAAATTCTTTTTTCGCTTGTCCCCAAATAGATCTACCTAACATCGCACCTGCTCCTTGACCTACTAAATTTCTTATTTGTTCTGTAGATTTAGTTGGATAGCCAAATTTTTTCATTACATGATTATGAGCGTGCATTAGATCTGGCGCTGTATCAACAAGTGTACCATCTAGATCAAATAAAATAGTGAATTTTTGTTTCATTATAAAAGTATTTTAAAGAAATAATTTGTGAATTAATTAAATTATATACTTAATGTAAACAAAAATTAAATGAAACCTTTAAATTCACATAAAATTCAAATTAAGTTAAGAAGTAAATTTTTTAAAGCTGGTGTTAAAATGCTAGGACCTGAGACAATTTTCTTTTCTAAAGATACAAAAATTGGAAAAAATGTTTCCATTGAACCTTATGTTGTTTTTGGTCCAAAAGTAAAAATTGGAAACAATGTTATAATTAAATCTTTTTCACATTTAGAGGCATGCAAAATTGAAAATAAAGTTGAGGTAGGTCCCTATGCACGAATAAGACCTGAAACAATTCTAAAAGAAGGTTCAAAAATAGGAAATTTTGTTGAAGTTAAAAAAAGCACTATCGGAAAAAAATCAAAGGTAAACCATTTATCCTATATTGGTGATACCGAAATTGGTAAAGCTGTAAATGTGGGTGCTGGTACGATAACTTGTAATTACGATGGTATCAAAAAAAGTAAAACAAAAATTAAAGATAAAGTATTTATAGGTTCTAATACTTCATTAGTTGCACCAATTATAATTGAGAATGAAAGTATTGTGGGAGCAGGTTCAGTTATAACAAAGAATGTAACTAAAAAATCATTAGCGCTAACTAGATCTTTACAAACAGAAATCAAAAATTATAAGAGAAAAAAATAAATTATGTGTGGTATCATTGGAATTTCAAGCAACAAGTCAGTCTCTGCAAGTATTATCAGCTCACTAAAAAAGCTTGAATATAGAGGTTATGACTCTGCTGGGATAGCAACTCTTTTTGAAGGTGAGATAAAAGAGGTGAAGTCTGAAGGTAGAGTAGATAATTTAGAACAAAATTTTGATTTAAAAAATTTAAAAGGTAATATTGGAATTGGTCATGTTAGATGGGCTACTCATGGGATACCAAACAGTATTAACGCTCATCCACATTCATCTCACAATGTGTCTGTTGTTCATAACGGAATCATTGAAAATTCAACAATATTAAAAAAATATTTAATAAACAAAGGTCATGTATTTAAATCCCAAACAGATACTGAAGTAATAGTTCATCTAATTACTGAAAATTTAAAAACCCATGAGCTAGAAGAAGCTATTACACAAACATTAAAACAACTTCATGGAAGCTTTGCTTTAGGAGTTGTTTTTAAAGATATTCCTGATTTAATAGTTGGAGCTAGAAGAGGCTCACCTTTAGCTGTTGGCTATGGACCTAATGAAAATTATCTAGGTTCAGATTCTTATGCGTTAAAATCAATGACAAATAAAATTACTTATCTTGAAGATGGTGAATTTTGTATTATTAAAAAGGATCAAGTTCTTTTCTTTAATGAGGATGGAACAAAAATAAATAAAAAAATATTAGAACTTTCGTCAGATGACACTAGTTATGAAAAAGGTGATTTTAAACATTTTATGGCCAAGGAAATTGAAGAACAACCAAATACAGTTAAAACCGGAATTAAAGAATATATAGACAAAACAAATTCAGAAATAAATATATATAATTTCCCATGGAAAATTGATGAAATTAATTCAATTAATTTAATAGGTTGTGGCACTGCGTACCATTCTTGTTTAATGGCCAAATATTGGTTTGAAGAATTAACTCAACTTGATGTTTCCATAGATATTGCATCTGAGTTTAGATATCGAAAAAATAGATTTAAAAAAGATAATCTATATATATTTGTCTCACAATCTGGAGAAACAGCAGATACTTACGCAGCACTAGATCTATGTAAAAAAAACAATATGAAAACTTGTGCTGTAGTAAATGTAATCGAAAGTTCAATTGCAAGAGATGCAAATTTTGTATTACCAATTCATTGTGGCCCAGAAATTGGTGTTGCATCTACAAAAGCTTTTTTAGGCCAAATATTAATTTTATATATTTTATCTTTAAAACTTGGATCTTTGAGAAATGAAATTAATAAAGAAATTTACAAAGAAAAGATTAAAGATCTTCAGAATTTACCAGGTCTAATTGAAAAATCTTTATTAATAGATAATGATATACAAGCTATATCTTCTACTTTTAATGAAGCAAAAGGCTCAATGTTTTTGGGTAGGGGTTTTTCATATCCAATTGCACTTGAAGGTGCTTTAAAATTAAAAGAATTATCTTATGTCCATGCAGAAGGTTATCCTGCAGGTGAGATGAAACATGGCCCATTGGCATTGATTGAAGATGGAATGCCAGTTGTGGTGTTAGCTCCAAGAGACAGTTATTATAAAAAAACTATTTCGAATATGCAGGAAGTAATAGCAAGAGGGGCAAAGGTTTTATTAATAACTAACAAAAGTAAAGATGAAATTGTTTCTGAAAATATTTGGGAAACTATTGAAGTTGAAAATACAAATGATGATTTACTTCCTTTTCTTTTAACAATCCCACTTCAAAAATTGGCATATTATTCAGCACTTAAAAAAGGATATGATATCGATAAGCCAAGAAATTTGGCTAAATCTGTCACTGTTGAATAAAGTTTAAACTCTGCTAAAACACCTGCAGGTTGCATATGAAAAATTGGAAAAAAAATAGTTGGAGAAAATATCCTGTTAAACACATACCAGAGTATCCAGATAAAAAAGAATTGGATACAGTTTTGGATAAAATAGGAACGTTTCCACCGTTAGTTTTTGCAGGAGAGACTAGACATTTAAAAGACCAACTTGCTGAAGTTGTGGATGGAAAAGCTTTTCTTCTCCAAGGTGGAGATTGTGCTGAAAGTTTTGCTGAATTTAATCCAGATAATATAAGAGACACATTTAAACTATTGTTACAGATGTCTTTAGTTTTAACATATTCAGCCTCCTTACCAGTTGTGAAACTTGGAAGAATAGCTGGTCAATTTTCAAAACCGAGAAGTTCACCAGTTGAAACAAAAAATGGTGTAGAGCTTCCCAGTTATCTAGGAGACAACATTAATGGAATGGAATTTACTGAAAAAGCAAGAATTCCTGATCCAAAAAGATTATTTAAGGCTTATTCGCAGTCAGCTGCAACACTAAATCTTATAAGAGCTTTTTCAAAAGGAGGTTTTGCAGATTTAAACAAAGTACATTTATGGAATTTAGATTATATTAAAAAAAGTCCACAAGCTAAAAAATTTAAAGACCTTGAAGATAAAATTGCTGATGCTATAGCTTTTATGAGAGCATGTGGAATCACATCAGATTTTAATAACAGATTGTATACTGTAAATTTTTGGACATCACATGAAGCTTTATTGTTACCTTTTGAAGAGTCTATGACAAGAACAGATTCTACTACTGGTGAGAACCATGATACTTCAGCTCATTTTGTTTGGATAGGAGATAGAACTAGACAATTAGATGGCGGACATGTTGAATTTTGCAGAGGAATAGAAAACCCAATTGGAATTAAATGTGGACCAACATTAAAAGCTGATGATCTAATCAATTTATGTAATAGAATTAACCCAAAAAATGACAAAGGTAAAATTACATTAATTTCAAGATTTGGAGCAGATAATGTTTCAAAACATTTACCAAAACTTATCCGAGCAATTAAAAAAGAGGGACTTAATGTTATTTGGTCGTGTGACCCATGTCATGGAAATACTATTCAAGCAGTTACGGGTTTTAAAACAAGACCTTTCAATAGAGTTCTAAAAGAAGTTAAAGATGTTTTTGCTTGTCATCAAAGTGAAGGAAGTTATGCAGGAGGTCTACATATTGAGCTTACTGGTCAAAATGTAACAGAATGTATAGGAGGTGCTCAAAAAATATCTGAGCAAGATCTGTCGTCAAGATATCATACCCATTGTGACCCAAGATTAAATTCAAATCAGGCTTTGGAATTAGCTTTTTTGATATCAGATGAGATTAAAAAGAATAGCTCTTATTCAAAAAATGCAAATAGAGCGGCATCTTAAAACATTGCAAAATCATTAAAAATTAATATTTAAACAATATGAATTCATCTGAAAAAGTTAAATTTATTTCTAATTGGATTAAGGATTATGCAAATAATATGCCATCTAAGGCTGAGTCTTTAGTTATAGGTATCTCTGGCGGAATAGATTCCTCAGTATCAAGTACTTTAAGCGCTATGACAGGTTTGAGAACAATTGTTTTGTCCATGCCGATTAAACAAAATTCAAACCAACATGATTTAAGTTTAAAACATCAAGAATGGTTGGTAAAAAATTTTAAAAATGTTGAAGGACATACAGTTAATTTAGATGAATTATTTCTAGCTTTTAGTGCCAGTTTATCTAAATTTGATAACGAACACGGAATGGCAAATTCTAGAGCAAGATTAAGAATGACAACTCTTTATCAAGTAGCTGCAGCTAATAAAGGCATTGTTGTAGGAACTGGTAATAAAGTCGAAGACTTTGGTGTAGGATTTTATACAAAATATGGAGATGGTGGAGTTGATATTTCACCAATAGCAGACTGTAATAAAACTCAAATTTGGGAACTAGGAAAAGAGCTTGGGATTCTTAAAGAAATAATTGAAGCTGCACCAACTGATGGCTTATGGGATGATGGAAGAACTGATGAAGGCCAACTAGGATTAAAATATCAAGAATTAGAGGAGGCTATGGCCAATCCTAATTCTCCGAATCGATCTAAATACGAAACTATTAGAAAACAAAATATGCATAAAATGGAGCCAATTCCAGTATGCATAATTCCAAATTAATCAAATAGATTCACAAATCTATTTTTTAAGTATATTCCTAAAATCATGAGTAATGATATTTTTTTAACTAATAATCTGAGTAACAAAAAAGAAAAGTTTGTTCCTATAGATGAAAAAAATATTAGGATGTATGTTTGCGGTCCGACTGTATACGACGATCCTCATATTGGCAACGCAAGACCTATTGTTGTTTTTGATATTCTTTTTAAAATTTTCAAAAAAAAATATCCAAAAGTTACTTATGTTAGAAATATAACTGATGTTGATGATAAAATTATTAATTCATCAAAGGAAAAAAATATTTCAATTTCTGATTTGACCAATACCGTTATTAAGAGTTTTGATAAAGATTGTAATTACTTAAATTGCGATATCCCCACACATCAACCCAAAGCAACAGAGCATATTGATATAATGATTGAAATGATTTCTGATTTAACAAAAAAAGGATTTGCTTATGAGGAAAATCAGCATGTGTATTTTGAAGTAAATAAATTTAAAGATTATGGAAAACTTTCAAATAAAAATCTTGATGAATTAATTGCTGGTTCAAGAGTTGAAGTAAGTGATAACAAAAAAAATTCACAAGATTTTGTTCTATGGAAACCTTCTAAAGATGATGAGCCTTCTTGGGAGTCCCCTTGGGGCAAAGGAAGACCTGGTTGGCATTTAGAATGTTCTGCTATGTCAAAAAAACTTCTTGGAAATGAGTTTGATATTCATGGAGGTGGTATAGACTTATTGTTCCCACACCATGAAAACGAAATTGCTCAATCAAGATGTGCAAATGATACAAAAGTTTTTGCAAATTTCTGGTTGCATAACGCATTCATAACAATGTCGAATGAAAAAATGGCTAAATCTCAAGGAAATATTTTAAAAATAAAGGATTTTAGGAACAAAGTAAGTGGTCAAGTATTAAGATTAGCTTTAATGAGTGCACATTACAAACAACCATTAGATTGGAACGATAAACTTTTAAATGATTGTCAAAATACAATTAGTAAATGGTATAATGTTTACTCGTCTGATTATCACGAGGAAGAAGTTGATGATGAAATTCTAAAACCACTTTACGACGATTTAAATACACCAGGTTACATTGCTAACCTTCATAAACTGTATGAGAAAGCACAAAAAGGTAATTCCACTGACAAAGCATTATTTACATCTGCATGTAATTTTATAGGTTTATTGAATGAAACTGAAATCGAATGGTTAGAGTTTAAGAAAAATAAACTTTCAATAAATGAAGCTGAAATTTTAGAAAAAATTGAGCAAAGAAATAAAGCTAGAAAAGATAAAAGCTATGAAGAAGCTGATAAAATAAGGGACGAGCTTTTAGACAAAGGTGTTTTAATAGAAGATAAAAATGGTAAAACGACTTGGAAATTTAAATGAGTAAAGATCAGCTATATATATTTGACACCACTCTTCGTGATGGAGCACAAACTCAAGGTGTTGATTTTTCTATTGACGATAAAGAGAAAATTTCTTCTGCTTTAGATGAGCTTGGTGTTGATTACATTGAAGGAGGTTGGCCTGGTGCGAACCCAACTGATACAGAATTTTTTAACAAAGATCACAATTTTAAATCATCTAATTTAACTGCTTTTGGTATGACAAAGAAATCAAAGCACAGTGCTGAAAATGACCCAATGTTATCCTCATTAATTAATTCGAAAAGTTCATCAATTTGCTTGTTTGGAAAATCTTGGGATTTCCAAGTTGACGTAGCCCTTGGTATATCAAATCAGGAAAATCTTACCAATATTAGCGACAGTGCAAAACATATCGTTAAATCAGGCAAAGAATTTATGTTTGATGCTGAACATTTTTTTGATGGATATAAAGCAAATTCTGAATATGCACTTGCTTGCTTAAAATCTGCTTATGACAATGGAGCAAGATGGATTGTTTTGTGTGATACAAATGGAGGAACACTTCCTCATGAGATTGAAAAAATTGTTTTGAAAGTTGCAAAACATATACCAGGAAAAAATTTAGGAATTCATGCTCATAATGATACAGAAAATGCTGTTGCAAATAGTTTAACTGCAGTTCAAGCTGGTGTGAGACAAGTCCAGGGAACTATTAATGGGTTAGGTGAAAGATGTGGTAATGCAAACTTAACATCTCTGATCCCAACCTTGTTTTTAAAAAAAGATTTTTATGAAAATTATAAACTTAATATTAAACGTGAAAATTTGAAAAATTTAACACAATGCTCAAGGTTGCTAGATGAATTACTCAATCGCAAACCTAATAAACACTTACCTTATGTTGGTGCGTCAGCCTTTTCTCACAAGGGAGGAATGCATGTTTCTGCTGTTCAAAAAGATCCAAAAACTTATGAACATATTAATCCTGAAGAGGTAGGAAACTCGAGAAATATAGTTGTGTCAGATCAATCAGGACAGTCTAATATTATGTCTAGATTAAATTCTATAGGAATAAAGGTAGAGAAAAATGATCCTAAAATAAAAAAACTTCTTGAAGAGGTAAAAGATAGGGAGTTTATAGGGTATAGCTACGATGGCGCAGATGCTTCTTTTGAATTACTAGCAAGAAGATTGATGGGTGACATACCAAGATATATTTCAATTAATGAATATGATGTTTCTGTTAAAAAAGATAAATCTGGAGAAATTATTTCTCATGCTAAGGCTAAATTAGAAGTGGATGGCCAAAAGATATTATGTGAGGGAGAAGGGAATGGACCTGTTAATGCTTTAGATAATGCGATTAGAAAAAACGTTAATAAACTTGATAAGTATTCTGAATATTTAAAAGATTTAAGATTAGTCGATTATAAGGTAAGAATTTTAAATACGGGGACTGAAGCGGTAACTAGAGTTAGTATTGAAAGCACAGACTCCAAAGGATTAAATTGGTTTACAATAGGAGTTTCGCCAAATATCATTGATGCATCTTTTAAAGCACTTATCGATAGCTTGGATTACAAACTCTATAAAGATAACGCTCCTGCTAGCCTTTAGGCATGAAGACTAAAAAGTTCTCAAATAAACCTTCTGATATTAGTAAAAGAATTGGAGCAAAACCAGTTATTTGCTATCCTAATAATAATATTGAAGAAAAAAACTTAAATATTTTACATCTAGCTCGAAAAAATTTGAATAAAAAAAATGAAATAATAATTCCTCCAAGAGACGCTAAAACATTTCAAGTCAAAAGAGGTGAATTCTTTAGAATAGAAAGCGTCGAAGGACCTCAAGTAGGAGACCTAAACCTTTTTAATTTGAATAACTTAAATGAAAAATTTTATTCCGGGAAAACTAGAGCACTTTATGGAACACATCTTTCTGTAGGCGATAAAATGTTTAGTAGTTTTCCTTATCTTAGATCTTTAGCAACTATTACATGGGATACATTAGATTGGTATGATTATGATGATGATGGTGGATCAGTACACGATGTAATTGGGACTAGGTGCGATCCTTATACTTCAAAGCTTCTATCGGGTAATGACTATCATTATTGCTGTCATTCAAATTTAACTAGAGCATTAGTTAAAGAAAAAAAACTTAAAATTGATGATGCTGAAAAAATAGTTCATGATGTTTTAAATGTTTTTATGTTAACTGGATTTACCAATGACACTAAACAATATTTTATGAAGGCAAGTCCTGTAAGACCAGGTGATTACTTAGAATTTTTTGCAGAGAGTGATTTATTAGGAGCCCTATCAGCTTGTCCTGGAGGAGATTGTGGATCTGAACATTCCTCTGATGTAGCAAAATGCTATCCATTAAAAGTTAGTATATGGCAAGTAGATGAAAAATATTTAAAAAATTTAGATACATCTGAAATTTCAAAGTATGATAGAAGTCACGGCATAGACTAATTATGTCAAAGAATAATATTTCATTTATTTTACACAAACCACAACTGTCAGAAAACATTGGTGCATGCGCAAGAGCTATTAAAAATTTTAATTTTCAAAAAATGATTGTTGTAGATCCTAAGCCCATCTATCCAAATGATAAAATTTTAGCTACGTCGGTTGGAGCAAAAAACATCATAAGTAAGAGTCAAAATTTTGATAATTTAGAGTATGCTTTAAAAAATATTGATGTAGTAGTTGCTACTTCAGCTAGGTTTAGAAATAAAAATATTAAACATATTCAATTAGAAGATTTAAAGAAGATTGATTATAAAAAAAAAGTTGCTTTCTTATTTGGATCAGAAGCTTCGGGACTTTCAAATAATGAAATAAGTTATGCAAATTATACTCTTCAAATCCCAACTAACCCAGATTTTAAATCTTTGAACTTGTCTCACAGTTTAATTATAATCGCTCAAGCTGTGCATAGCATCATTAATTCAAAAGTTTCTAGTTTTAAAAAATCTAAAAAAATAAAGTTAGCATCAAAAAAAGACATATTATCAATGATTAACTTATGTATTAATAATCTAGAGTACATACAGTTCTTCAAGCCAAAAGAAAAGAAACCTATAATGCTTCAGAACTTGAGGAATATTTTTTATAGGATGGAATTATCCTCAAAGGAAACACGTATTTTATCTAGTGTATTTGCAAGTTTAGGAAAAAAACGCTGATTGACAAAACAATGAGTAGGTTTATAAACCCCTCTATTAAATGACAAAAAGATTAAACTCTAAACATAAAGTAGATAGAAGATTAAAGGTTAACCTTTGGGGAAGACCTAAAAGCCCATTTAATACTAGAGCTTATGGACCAGGACAACATGGTCAAACCAGATCATCTAAACCTTCAGATTATGGAATTCAGTTACAAGCTAAGCAAAAACTAAAAGCTTACTACGGTAATATCAACGAAAGACAATTTAGAAATATTTACAAAAAAGCTGTAATGCTTAAAGGTGATACAGGTGAAAATTTAATAGGTTTGCTTGAAAGAAGATTAGATGCAATAATTTACAGAGCAAAATTTGCAACAACAATATTTTCAGCTAGACAGTTAATAAACCATGGTCACGTTAAGGTTAATGGTAAAAAAGTTAACATTGGAAGTTATTTAGTTAAAGAAGAAGACTCAATAGAAATAAGAGACAAATCCAAACAATTAGCAATTATTGATATTGCCTTAGCAAATAAGGAAAGAGAAACTCCAGAGTATATTCAGATGGATGAAAAAAATAAAAAACTTAAATTTGTCAGGATACCAAAGTTTGAAGAAGTTCCATATCCAATTGTTATGGAACCTAATCTAGTTATCGAATATTATTCTAGATAATTAATTTTTAGCTTTAAAACTAATATTTTTGCTTTCAAGCAGTTTAGCTAGTTCACCACTTTCAAACATTTCTTTTATAATATCACAACCACCAACAAATTCATTTTTAATATATAGTTGAGGGATTGTGGGCCAATCACTATATACCTTGATACCTTCCCTAAGTTTTGGGTCTGCTAAAACATTTATACCTTTAAAATTTACTTCTAGTACTTTTAAAATGTTAGATGTGGCCATTGAGAATCCACATTGCGGTGCATCTGGTGTACCTTTCATGAATAAGCAAACTTCGTTTTTTTCAATTTCATTTTTAATTAAATCATTTGTTTGTTGGTCCATTTTAATTTTCCTTTGTTTTGATTGCTAAAGCATGTAGCTCGTTACCCATTCTACCTTTTAACGAATTATACACCATTTTATGTTGTTCAATTTTACTTTTACCTGAAAATTGGGATGAAGTTATAGTTGCAGAATAATGGTTTCCATCACCAGCTAAGTCTTCTATTTCAACAATAGCATCAGGCATTGCCTCTTTAATTAAACTCTCAATTTCATTTAAATTCATTGCCATTAGTTACTCATGTATTCTTTTAACCACTTTGTATTAAACCCTTTTAATTCGTCAATTGTAACTTTTGTCTTTTCATTTAAAAATAGCATATTTTCACTGATTGTACCAAGCTCATCATAATGAACAGCATTTTTGTTTAATACATCTAGGACTTTATTATAATCTTTTTTACTGATTTCAACAATGTATCTCCCCTGATCTTCTGCAAAGAAATATTCTATTTCATTGATTAAGTATTTTGGTTTTTTAAGATTAATACCTTTATTACCTTTAATACACATTTTTGAGACAGCAGTAATTATGCCACCTAAAGAAATATCATGGGCACTTTTAATTAAATTGTTATCAATTAACTTTAAAAGTGTTTCTCCATTATTTTTCTCATTAAATAGATTTACTTCTGGTGGAGGCCCATTTTTTTCATCCAATATAACTCTTGCAAATAAACTTTGATCAATATGGCCCTCTGTTTTGCCAATAACTAATACAACGTTATCAATTTCTTTAAAATCCATAGTGATCATTTTTGTATAATCTTTTATCAGCCCAACTCCGCCTATGGATGGAGTGGGTTTAATACCCTGATCTTTTGTTTGATTGTAGAAAGAAACATTTCCAGATACCACAGGAAATTTTAAATAAGAGCTTGCTTCTCCAATTCCCTGAACACATTCAACAAACTCTCCCATATTTTCTTCATTTTCAGGACTACCAAAATTAAGACAATTTGTAATAGCAATAGGTTTTGCTCCAACAGATATTAAATTTCTAAAACTTTCGCAAACCACTTGCTTTCCTCCTGTAAGAGGGTGAGCCCAACAATAGACAGCTGATGAGTCTACTGAAGCAGCAACTGCTTTTCTAGTACCATGAACTCTAACTACACCCGAGTCACCACCAGGCTTTTGAATAGTATCTCCCATTACTGTATGATCATACTGTTGCCAAATCCATTCTTTACTGGAAATATTTGGATTAGCTAAAATTTTTTTTAGAACCTCAATTATTTTTAAATTATTTATATCATCTTTGTTAATTTTATTTTTCTTAGGTAGTTTTGCTTTTTTCCATTTACGATCATACATCGGTGAATTTTCGACAAGAGTATTTACTGGTATGTCTGCAACTTTTTTACTGTCAAAATAAAGTTCAATTTTTTTGGATTTGGTTGTTTTTCCAATAACAGCAAAATCTAAATTCCACTTATCAAATATTTTTTTAGCTTGTTCTTCTTTATTATTTTCTAAAACAATCAACATTCTCTCTTGACTTTCAGAAAGCATGATTTCATACGGGGTCATTTTTGCTTCCCTACAAGGCACTTTATTTAAATTAATTTCTATTCCAAGATTTCCTTTAGAAGCCATCTCAATACTTGAGGAAGTTAGACCTGCTGCACCCATATCCTGAATAGCAATAATTGAGTCTCCTGACATTAATTCTAAACATGCTTCAAGTAAAAGTTTCTCTGTGAAAGGATCACCGACTTGTACAGTTGGTTTTTTCTCCTCAATTTTTTCATCAAAACTAGCAGATGCCATACTCGCTCCGTGAATACCATCACGACCTGTTTTAGATCCTACGTATATTACAGGTTTATTTAAACCTGCAGCTTTTGAGTAAAAAATCTTATCTTTTTTAACTAATCCTAACGTCATTGCGTTCACTAGGATATTTCCATTATAAGAGCTATCAAAACTTGTTTGCCCTGCAATCGTAGGCACTCCCATGCAGTTTCCATAACCTCCGATTCCATGCACAACACCTCTTAATAAATTTTTAGTTTTTTTATGCTGAGTAGAGCCAAAGTGTATTGAATTTAAATTAGCTATCGGTCTTGCACCCATTGTAAATACATCTCTCATTATTCCACCAACTCCAGTAGCGGCTCCTTGGTAAGGTTCAATAAATGATGGATGGTTATGACTTTCAATTTTAAAGACGATTGCATCATTATCTCCAATATCAATTACCCCAGCATTTTCACCAGGTCCTTGAATAACTTGTTTTCCTTTAGTGGGTAATTTTTTTAGATGAAGTCTTGATGATTTGTAAGAGCAGTGCTCATTCCACATCGCAGAAAAAATCCCAAGTTCTGTTAAATTAGGGGTTCTTTTTAAGAGTTCACAGATTTTTTTATACTCATCTTTTTTTAATCCATGATCAATGGCTATTTTTTCGTTTACAATCATTTCATATTATTGATTAGGTTTTTTAGAAAAAGTGATCCATCTTCACCTGATAAAGAAGGATCAATCATTCTTTCAGGATGGGGCATCATGCCTAGAACATTTTTTTCTTTGTTAAAAATTCCTGCAATATTATTTAGAGATCCATTTGGATTAAATGTATCTTTAATTTCACCACTTTGGTCACAGTAATTTATTGCAACTTGAGCATTATCTTCAATTTCTTTTAATTGATCATTTGTACAAAAATAGTTACCTTCATTATGTGCGATGTGAAGCTCTAATACATTATTGTTAATGTTTTTAAAATAAGCATTATCTTTGTTACTAATTTTGACAAAAACATTTTTACAAATAAATTCTAAATATTTGTTTCTTAACAACACTCCAGGCACCAATCCAGTTTCAACTAAAATTTGAAAACCATTACAAATACCCATAACCATTCCGCCAGAATTAGCAAAATTAATTACTGATTGCATAATCTTAGATTTAGAGGCCATGCTTCCACATCTGAGATAATCACCATAAGAAAAACCACCAGGTAAAACCACTAAGTCACTTTTTGGCAATTCAACATCTTGATGCCAAACCATTTTATTTTTAAAACCAAATTTTTTTAAAGCAACATCCATATCTCTATCACAATTAGAGCCTGGAAATGTAATGACTGCTGATTTCATTAATTATTGTGCATCAATAATTTTGTAATTTTCTATTACAAGATTAGCTAAAAGTTTTTTGCACATTTCTTCAACTTTATCTTTTGCTTTTTTTGGATTAGTTTCTTTAGTATCAATTTCAAAATATTTACCTTGTCTTACTTCATTAATGTTATTGAAGCCCATTCCATCTAGAGCTTGATGAATAACTTTACCTTGAGGATCTAAAACATCTTTTTTAAGTGTTATAATTACTGATATTTTCATTTACGCTTTCTTTTAACTGAAGATAGTTTTGTTACATTTACTGCACTTAGGTTGGATTGTTCATGAAGAATACCAAGTCTTTTAGCAACTTCTGTGTATGCTGGGATTAGATCTCCGAGATCTTTTCTGAACCTGTCTTTATCCAATTTTTTATCAGTTAAACTATCCCACAATCTGCAAGTATCAGGACTTATTTCGTCGGCTAAAATTACATCTTTCTTTCCATTAATATCCAGTCTTCCAAACTCTAACTTAAAGTCTATAAGTTTAATCCCAACACCTCGAAACATACCGATCATAAAATCATTAATTCTTAAAATCATTTTTTTTACTTTATCTATTTCTTTTTTTGATGCCCAATCAAAAGCTAATATGTGTTCCTCAGCAATTAACGGATCGCCAAGCCGGTCATCTTTTAGGCAATATTCAATTAAAGGTTCTTTTAAAACTGTTCCATCTTCAATTCCAAGACGTTTTGTTAAAGACCCGGTTGCAATATTTCTAACAACAAATTCGATAGGAATTATTTCAACAAGTTTAACGACCTGCTCACGCATGTTTAGTCTTTTAACTAAGTGATTTTTTATACCTATTTGTGAAAGGCTTGAAAGTATATGTTCAGAAATTCTATTGTTTAAAACTCCTTTTCCTTCAATGATAGATTTTTTTTGATTATTAAAAGCTGTTGCATCATCTTTAAAATATTGAATTACTAAATCTTTATCATTTGTTGCATAAATGATCTTAGCTTTTCCCTCGTATATTTTTTTCCCTTTTTTCATTATTTAAAAACTCTTCTAAAGATTAAGTTTACATTTTTAAAATGTTTAGAGTAACTAAATAAAGATTTTAGTCTTTTTTGAGAAATTTTAGTCATGATAAATTTATCCTTTAAAAGAACATCATATAAATTTAGATTTTCTGCAAAACACTTTTTTGCATAGCTCTGAACCATTTTATAGGATTTTTCTCTGCTTAACCCAGATTTTGTTAGTTCTAACATAACCTCTTGTGAAAAAATTAAACCTTTGGTTATATTTAAATTTTCAAGCATTTTTTTTGGATACACAATCATATTTTCTAAAATATTCGTAAGTCTTACTAGAGCAAAGTCTGTTGTTATATTAGCATCAGGACCAATATTTCTCTCCACACTCGAATGGGAAATGTCTCTTTCATGCCATAGGGCAATATTTTCTAATGCAGGCACAACTGTACTTCTTACCATTCTTGCAAGTCCGGTTAAGTTTTCACTTAAAATAGGATTTTTTTTATGAGGCATAGCAGATGAGCCTTTTTGTTTTTTTGAAAAATATTCCTGTAATTCATAAACTTCTGTTCTTTGCAAGTGTCTAATTTCAATTGCAACTCTCTCAATTGAGCCTGCAATAATTCCTAAAACTGAAAAATAGAATGCATGTCTATCTCTTGGTATAACTTGAGTTGAAATTGGCTCAACTTTTAAACCTAATTTTTTTGCAACATGTTTTTCAACATTTGGATTAATATTGGCAAATGTTCCTACAGCTCCTGAAATTGCACAAGTTGCAACCTCATCGATTGCATCTGCCAATCTCTTCCTATTTCTCTTAAATTCTTCGTAAAATGATGCTAATTTTAAACCAAAAGTAATTGGTTCTGCATGAATACCATGACTTCGTCCCATACACGGAGTTAGTTTATATTTTTTAGCCTGTCTCTTTAAAACTTTTAAAATTTGATCGATGTCTTTTAAAATTATTTTTCCTGATTGGACTAATTGAATATTGAAACTAGTATCCAAAACATCTGAAGAAGTCATTCCTTGATGAAGATATCTGGCTTTAATTCCAGCTTTTTCTGTAACAGATGTTAGAAACGCTATCACATCGTGTTTAACTTCAGACTCTATTTTATGAATTCTTGAGACATTAATTTTAGCTTTTTTTCTAACAACCGAAGCAACTCCTTTTGGAATTTGTCTAAGTTGTTCCATTGCCTCAGCTGCAGCAATTTCAACATCTAACCAGATTTTATATTTATTTTCCTCTGACCAAATGTCAGTTAATTGTTTACGCGAGTATCTTCTAATCATTAATTATAAGTATGGAGGCTTTGAATAACCTTTAGCAGATTCTGTAAAGATTTCATAACCATTTTCAGTAATTCCTAACGTATGTTCAAATTGAGCTGATAAAGATTTATCTTTTGTAACTGCTGTCCAGCCATCATTTAACATCTTTACATCATATTTTCCTGAGTTGATCATAGGCTCAATAGTAAATGTCATTCCAGGTCTAAGTTCAATACCTGTATTTTTAGTTCCATAATGTAAAATATTTGGAGTTTCATGAAAAGTTGTACTAATACCGTGACCACAAAAATCTCGAACAACTGAGAAACCTTTATCTTCAACAAATGATTGGATTGTATATCCAATATCACCTAATTTTATACCAGGTTTCAAAATTCTAATTGCTTTCATCATCGACTCGTAAGTTGTATCGATTAAATTTTTTAATTTAACTGGAGTTTTACCAATACAAAACATTCTACTAGTGTCACCATAATGTTCATCAACAATTGCAGTAACATCTACATTAACTGCATCACCCTCATTTAAAATTCTATCTGAAGGAATTCCATGACAGACAACATGATTTAAAGATGTGCATAGTGATTTTGTAAAGCCCCTATAATAAAGCGGAGCAGAGTAGCCTCCATTATCTCTTATGAATTCGTATCCCAATTTATCAATGAAGTCTGTACTTACACCTTCTTTAATATTTTCTGTTAGCATATCTAAGGTTCTAGCAGCAAGATTACCTGCAACTTTCATCTTTTCGAATTTTTCTTTATAATCACTCATCAATTATTTTAATTTTTTTATCTATAAATATTTTTTTTGAACTTATATTACATCTGTAAGCTAAAAAATTTACTCCTGCTTTTTTAGCTAATACATAATTTTTATAATATTGCCCATCTATATCTTTGGCTATTTTAAAATTTTTCATATTTTGAATTTGAATTAAAAATAATAGATATGTTTTATAGCCTTTTTTTATGGCATCAATAAGAGTTAATAGATGTTTTGATCCTCTAGCTGTTACAGCATCAGGAAATTCAGCAGTGTTTTTATCTCTAAATAAAGTCACATTTTTAACCTCTACAAAGCTTTTTTGTCTTTTTTTTTCTAATAAAAAATCAAATCTAGTTTCCTTGTTAAAAAATACCTCAGGTTTAATAACGTCGTTATTTTTAAGTTCATCGATCAGGTTATTTTCTAAACCATGTTTTACAATTCTATTAGCCATGTGAGTATTAACCCCAACCAAATTTTTCCTTGAATTGATAATCTCAAGCCCAAATTTAAGTTTTCTTTTAGGATCATTATTTGGAAGTAAGTAAACTTCATTTCCCTCATCTAACAGACCTTTCATTGACCCAGTATTAGGGCAATGAGCTGTTACAGTTTCTTGTTGTAACTTCACATCGATAAAAAATCTTTTATATCGTTTGATTAATTTGCCTTTTATTAAAGACTTGGTAAATTCCATCTCTAAATTATATATATAAAATGAATAAAAAAACAAAAGTTAATGCTGCTATTTTAATTATAGGTAATGAAATATTGTCAGGTAGAACTCAAGACACCAACACTTCTACAATAGCCGTATGGTTAAATTCAATTGGTGTTAAAGTAGATGAGGTTAGAGTAATTCCTGATGTTGAAAAAACAATTATAGATACATTAAATTTATTAAAATCAACTTATGATTATGTTTTTACAACCGGAGGTATAGGCCCAACCCATGATGACATCACAGCAGAGTCTGTTTCAAAAACTTTTGGGATAAAATATGAAATTCATAAAGAAGCTTTTAAAATTTTAGAGGCATACTACAAACCAGGTGAATTTAATGATGGGCGACAGAAAATGTGCTGGATGCCTGAAAATGCAAATTTAATTTTAAATCCAACAAGTGGGGCACCTGGATTTAATGTTGAAAATGTTTTTTGTTTACCAGGTGTACCATCTATTTTAAAATCCATGTTAGGTGGTTTAACAAATACCATAGTTGGCGGAGAACCGATTAAAAGCCACACAATAAGTTTAAGAACTGTCGAGAGTGAAATAGCAAATTCATTAACTAAAGTTCAAAATGATAACCAAGATGTTGAGATAGGAAGCTATCCTTTTTTCCATGCAGGAAAATTAGGTGTTTCAATTGTAATTAGATCTGAGGATCAAACCAAAATAGATGTTTGTAATTCTCAAATTTTAAAATTTGTTAATGCAAAAAAAATTGAAGTAGTAGAGAGGTAATGCTTTATTTTGCATACGGTAGTAATCTGCACCACTTCCAGATGAAACGAAGATGCAAAGATAGCATTTTTATAAAAAAAATTAATTTAAAAGACTTTAAATTAACTTTTAGAAGTAAATATAGAGCTGCAGATATTGAAATTAAGAAAAACTCAATTGTTCCCGGAGGTTTATTTGAGATTTCTAAAAGTGATGAAAAAAAATTGGATGTATATGAAGA
Source organism: uncultured Pelagibacteraceae bacterium (assembly GCA_902520645.1). Classification (GTDB taxonomy): domain Bacteria; phylum Pseudomonadota; class Alphaproteobacteria; order Pelagibacterales; family Pelagibacteraceae; genus Pelagibacter. The sequence goes on from CABYOP010000004.1 coordinate 40,526, forward strand.
TTATCCATTACTTTATAAGAAATATTATTTTTATTATTATGGAAAAAAAGTAATGACTTACACAATGGTTAAAAAATCACCATTTAAGTTTCCAACTGAAAGATATCTAAATGTTGTAAAAAGAGGATATAAAGATTGTAAACTAGATAAAAAGTATCTTAATAACGCTTTGAAAACTTAAAATTTATTATGTTTTTACATACAAAATTAGAAAATCGAAAAAATCCTGTAAAAATTTGTTTTATCGGATGTGGAAAATTTGTAAGTATGTTTTTGGCTCAATATAATCATTTAGATAAAATTCAAATTGATACCATTATTGATATTAATTTAGATCGAGCTAAGGAAAATTGTATTAAAAGTGGGCTAAGCGAACAAATAGTTCAAGGAATAAATTTTTCAAATTCATTAGATGATGTTCTTGATAGAGATATTGAAATTTTTATAGAAGCAACAGGTAACCCAATAGTTGGCACTATGCATGCAGCTAAGATAATAAAAAATAAGAAACATATAATATTAGTTAATGTTGAAGCTGATATAACTTGTGGTAAATATTTATCTGATCTTGCAAAAGAAAATGGTGTTATTTGTTCAATGGCTTATGGAGATCAACCATCTTTAATTCTTGAACAAATTGAGTGGGCAAGATTGAATGGATTTTCAATAGTTTGCGCTGGCAAAGGAACGAAATATCACCCAACCTTTGAATATTCTACTCCAGATACTGTTTGGGGTCACTATGGTTTAACGAAAAAACGAGCTGAGAAGGAGTCAGGAATGAATCCAAAAATGTTTAATAGTTTTTTATGTGGTGATAAATCAGCAATTGAAATGTGCGCAGTGAGTAATGCAGCTAATTTAAAATGTCCGAGTAATGGATTAACATTTCCACCAGTTGGTGTTTATGATATTGCAAAAAAAATGATACCTAAAAATGATGGTGGTCTAATTGAATTTGATGGACAAGTCGAAGTTATTTCAAGTATAGATTTAGAAAAAAAAGATATTCCAAATGATTTAAGATGGGGCGTTTATATTGTGATCAAAGCTCAGAACGAATATGTAAAAAATTGTTTTAAAGATTATGGAATGGTTACAGACACGTCAGGAAATTATTCTGCTATATGGAGACCTTATCATTATATTGGTTTAGAATTAGCTCAATCAATTTATTCTATTGCATTAGACGGCAGATCAACTGGCCATACAAAATATTATAATGCAGATGTAGCAAGTTATGCCAAAAAAAACCTTAAAGTTGGTGAAAAACTTGATGGTGAAGGAGGGTATTGTGCACGTGGAAAATTAGTTTCATCAAAAGTATCAAAAAACAAAAAAATCTTACCATTAGGGCTTAGTGATCAAGCAATATTAAAAAAAGATATTAAAAAAGACGACATTATCACTTTGGAAGATGTAGAACTAAATCTGCCTGAAGTGGTTGTTGAAGCTAGAGATTATCAATATAAATTAATTCAATAAAATGGATAAAGATTTTAATTTTTACAAAAAAAAAGGTTTTTTGGTTAAAAAAAAACTTATTAACCTTAATTTGGTTCAAGAAATTAATAAAATAATTTTAAAAGAAATAAAAAAAGAAAAAAAAAGTAAAAAAAAAATTAAAGAGCAAGGGGGCACTCAAAGTTATAATAATTATCATTTTGTATACACCACAAATTCCTCAAAAAATAAAGAAATCTTAAGACTAAATAACCCACAAAATAAACATAAAATATTTTATGAACTCTCTAGAAATAAGAAAATAATTTCTATCGTAAAAAAGTTATTAGGTGGAACTGTAAGATTTCATCTTGGTAAATTAAATTTTAAATTACCAAACAAAAAAAAAGGCAGTGAAATAGCTTGGCATCAAGATTGGGCTTTTTATCCACATACAAATGATGATTTAATAACAGTTGGGATTTATTTAGAAGATTGCAATGAAAAAAATGGACCTTTAAAAATAATACCTGAGTCACATAAACTAAAATTATATAGTCATCATAAAAATGAAAAATATTTTGTAGGCAAGATAGATACTAAACTAAATAAAATTAAAACGAAAAAAGCGGTAGCATTGACAGGATCAGCTGGCACAGTAGTCTTTTTTCATTGTAGATCAATACATAGTTCAGGTCATAATTACATGAATAGCAGCAGACCATTAATTTTATTTGGTTACAGAGCCTGTGATGCTTGGCCAATATATAATGATGGAAATCCTCATCCAGAAATTGATTTTGAAAATTATGATAAAAATATAATTGTAGGGAAAAGAACATTAAAACCTAGAATAATTAAAACTCCAGTCATAATACCACTACCTAAAAAAAAACATTTTGTTTCAATTTATCAGC
>CABYOP010000005.1 GCA_902520645.1 uncultured Pelagibacteraceae bacterium
CTTGTAATAAATATGGATTTGAAGATCCATCCATCAATCTTAGTTCAAATCTACCAGGATCTGGAATTCTTACCATATGTGTTCTGTTATTGCCTGTATAAGATATGCTGCTCGGTGACCATGATGCCCCAGATTTTGTTGGAGGTGCATTAATTCTTCTATAGCTATTAATTGTTGGATTAAAGAAAGCAGATAGGGATGAGGCGTTTTTAATTACTCCACCTAAAAAATTATAAGCCATTTTACTAAGTCCAAACTTGTCAGATTTATCTAAAAATTTATTTTTCTTTCCATCCCAAACTGATACGTGGGCATGACAGCCATTACCTGTGAGGTTTTCAAATGGTTTAGGCATAAAGGTTGCTCTCAAACCATGTTTTTCAGCTATGGTTTTTACCATATATTTGAAAAATGTGTGTCTATCAGCAGTTTTTAAACAATCATCATAGTCCCAATTCATTTCAAATTGTCCATTAGCGTCTTCATGATCATTTTGATAAGGACCCCATCCCATCTCAATCATGCAATCACAAATTTCTTTAATTAAATCATATCTTCTCATTAACGCTGATTGGTCATAACAAGGTTTAGATTGAGTATCTCTTACATCAGCAATAGAATTTCCATCAGGTGAAATTAAAAAGTATTCACACTCTACACCTGATTTCATTGTTAGATTTTGTTTTTTTAATTTCTTAATTTGATTTTTTAGCATTATTCTTGGAGAAGCTTCTACAGGTTTACCATTCATCCATAAGTCTGATGCAAGCCATCCCACCTCTTTATTCCAAGGTAATTGAATAAGACTGTCTGGATCAGGAATCCCAAACATATCGCTATCTGCGGGAGACATATCTAGCCAAGCTGCAAAACCAGCAAATCCTGCTCCTTCAGTCTGCATTTCTTTAATAGCATGTGCTGGAACTAGTTTTGATCTGAGTACCCCAAAAAGATCAACAAAACTTATTAAGAAATATTTTATTTTTTTTTGCTTTGCTATTTTGAATAAGTTTTTAGCCATTACCTAGGCTATCACAATTATTTAAAAAATGAAAAGATAGTTTCTTTATATAAAATAAAATTTACCAGTACTATTAAGATAATTGCAAGAATAACTCCATACTTTGCTTTTGGAAAAGCAACACCTCTCATTTTCGTAGGTCTCAGCTCTTCGTTTTTATCTTCACTCATTATAATAAGATTATAAAAAAAGGGCGCTACTTTCAAGTAGCGCCCAAATTTTCTTTTAATTACCAATCGGTAATATTGCTTTTATGATCGTTTGCACCGTGTCTTTTTCTAGATAATCTATCAAGTTCTTCCCTCTCAGATTTATCTGTGATGACACTCCATCCAATCCATACAGCAATTAACAACAGGACTAGTATAAATTCACTAGATCCTGCGCCAGGATAAACTGATCCAGCAACCTCTTCTGCAGGTTTATTTAGATGATCTATCCAGTTCGATACTGTAGCCATATTTTTCTCCTTTACCTGGTTGCTGATGAAACTGCTTTTTCATCATCTTTAGCAGCCTCCATCATTTCATAGTCTAGTCCTGCTATCTCAACTTCACGTGGGATTCTTAATTTACCCATTCCGTTAAGAACTCTAGCAATTATATATCCTGGTATAAGTCCCAGAACTAAGAACATTATTATTGCTCCTATAAATTGACCTAATGGATTAATTGTTGCGTAAGTTGTTCCATCAAACATAGCTCCAACGCTATATCCAGATGAAGGATAACCATTCAAAACAAATCCACAGATTACAAGTCCAATAAAGCCAGCATAACCATGTACAGCTACTGCTCCAACTGCATCATCAATTTTGAACTTTCGCTCAACCCAATAATGAAGTTTGTAGGAAATCACAACACCAATCATTCCAATAATTAAAGCTTGAATTGGATGATATAAGTCATTTCCAGCTGATGCACATATTATACCTGCTAGTCCACTTGAGTAAGTCCAGAAAGGATCACCTTTTGCAATAACATACCCAGCTAACAATCCGCCTGATAACGACATTAAGAAATTCATAGTTATTCCACTTAATGTAGTAGGCGTTAAATAAATGTTAGTTGCTGTCCAGAATGTTACTCCTTCCATTCCATACTCAGGCCCAAGGTCATAAATTGGAACATTACATGCCGCATAAAATCCCCAGAAACCAGTATAAATTAGAAACAATCCAATAGTAACTAGCCAAGGATTTCGTGGTCCTATGTTTCTTGGTTCACCACTTGACGAGAACTTTCCAATTCTTGGTCCTAGAACCATAAGAACACCAAGTGCAAATCCGCCTGCTATTGCGTGAATAACACCCGAAGCATAAGCATCATGATATCCTAAAATTTTAAGCATCCATCCATCAAAGTGCCATCCCCATGAAGCATCTATCGTCCAGAAAACAGATCCAATCGCAATTGCTAAAACTCCAAATGCAAAAGTTGTTATTCTTTCAATAATAGCCCCTGAAACAATAGAAGCAGCTGTCCAAGAAAATAATAAGAACGCTGCCCAGAATACACCCATTATATGGTCGTTAAGATTAATTGCCATAAGAGCATTAGTTGGATTAGCGAGATCATTCCCTCCAAATCCTCCACCTAAAACTAGCCCGGTACTTTCTGTCATAATTGATGGAGCTATTCCTGGTCCTGTTGGAAAAGCCCAATAAATCCACCAACCAAATAAAAACCAAGTTACTGTTACCAAAGGTATAAGCATTGTGTTTTTCATTAAGGTATGTTGGTGGTGTTTGTATCTTGACGCTCCAACTTCATACATACAGAAACCGACGTGAATTAAAAACATCAGTACTACTGTTACCCAGTAGTAAAACTCTGTAAATATAGTAGTAAGAGCACCTAACTGATCAGTCATTTTTTACCCCCATATTTGTTTGAGAAATCTTATGAAATTTTTAGGGGCGTGACAAACAAAACAAGTCTTAAAAACCTACTGTGGACAATAGATTTAAAAATAAAATCAACTCTTGATTGTGATATTAAAATTTTAAATACGCTTTTTTCAAATCAACAAGCGGATGTTTAGGAGACATTTGAAATTTAACTAAGAGTTCTCTAGCTATCATATCTCTGTCTTGTTGATTGTTAGGTAGCTTAATTGATTTTGGAATAGTAACCCACCCGTTAGCATTTCTACAAAATACTGCAGGTCTATCTTCTTCATAACCCATATGAACATCTTCTAGCCAGTTTAAATCATCCCAACCCATGGCCTCAATATATTTTTTTAAGAAAGGCGTAATCTTTTTATAATCTGGAAGTAAATTAACGTCATATCTATAACCGATATGTTGTCCAATTAATTTTTCTCTTGCAGTTTCCTTAAAAGTACCAAGCTTGTCTTTTTTTGGTTTGCCTTTAGATTTTATTTTTTTTGTTTTTTTCTTTGGCATAGTTACCCTATATTTTGTGATAATTATCAACTCCAACAGTGTAATTAGTACCAGCTAAAGGAACTTTAGCTAATGCAGATGCCTCTGATGTTAATGCAGCTAAATCTTCTGGCTCTAACGAATGTATATTTGTTTTACCACAAGCTCTTGCCAACAATTGAGCTTCTAAAGTCATTGCGTGTAAATAATTATAAACTCTTAAAGCAGCATCATCAGGATTTAATCTTGCTCTTAGTTTTGGATCTTGCGTAGCAACTCCAACTGGGCAACGACCAGTATGACAGTGGTAACATTCTCCAGCTTTTACACCCATTTCTTTTTCAAAATCAGCTTCAGGAATATCTTTGTTGCAGTTTAGTGCGATCATTGATCCAGTACCAATTGCAATTGCATCAGCTCCTAAAGCTAAAGCTTTTGCCATATCAGCACCATCTCTTACACCACCAGCATAAATTAGAGTTACTTTTCCAGTTTTACCAACATCATCAATTGCTCTTCTGGCTTCTCTAATAGCAGCAATCCCAGGTATTCCAGTATTTGCAGCAGCAATGTGTGGTCCCGCTCCTGTAGATCCTTCCATTCCATCTAAATAAATTGAGTCAGGATCACATTTTGCAGCCATTCTGACATCGTCGTAAACTTTTGATGCTCCTAATTTTAACTGAATTGGAACTTTATTTTTTGTTAATTGTCTTAGCTCTTCAACCTTTAAAGCTAAATCATCGGGACCTAACCAGTCAGGATGTCTTGCTGGTGATCTTTGGTCAATACCTGAAGGTAATGATCTCATTTCTGCAACTTGGTCAGTTACTTTTTGCCCCATAAGGTGGCCGCCCATTCCAACTTTTTGACCTTGTCCAATAAAAACTTCTATTCCATCAGCTAACTGAGCATGATGAGGATTAAAACCATATCTTGATTGAATACATTGATAGTACCATTTTTCAGAATATCTTCTTTCATCCGGTATCATGCCACCTTCACCTGAACAAGTAGCGCTTCCAGCCATAGTTGCTCCTCTTGCTAAAGCAGTTTTAGCTTCATAAGACAATGCACCAAAACTCATCCCAGTAATATAAACTGGAATATCTAATTCAATTGGGTTTTCACATCTTGGACCAATTACCGTTTTGGTCTCACATTTTTCTCTATAACCTTCAATTACAAACCTTGTTAATGTTCCTGGTAAGAAAACTAAATCATCAAATGTTGGAATTTTTTTCATTAATGCCATTCCACGCATTCTGTATCTACCTAACTGTGCTTTAATATGTATATCGTCGATTACTTCAGGAGTGAAGATAGCGTTATGCCCTAATAAACTTTTATTTCTTTTTCCATCTTCGTGTGCATGAACGTCAGCTTTTCCTCCAACTCCTTTTCCATTTGATTTCACTTTTCCATTTTTTTTACTTTTTTTCTTAGGCATTAAATTGCTCCCTTCTTCTCTGTAGGTTCTAAATTATCATAATTCCAAAGTTTCTTACCAGCTACAATTTTTTTCATTTTGCTTATGTCAAAATCTTCACCTATTTCTGCAACCTTAAGTTTTCTTCTTAACCAATCTTGGTCACTAGATGTTAATTCTGCATCTACTGCATCACTACCATATGACCCAATTTCTCCACCTACGAAAATTGTCCCATCATACATAGAATCACCTAAATTTATTCCAACATCTCCAAGGATAATTATTCTTCCTCTTTGCATCATAAAACCAGTAAATGCTCCAGCATCTCCACCAATAATAATCGTTCCACCTTTCATATCGATACCAGTTCTTGCACCAACACTACCTTTGCAGATTAGATCTCCACCTCTTATTGCGGCTCCAAAACAAGAACCTGCATTTTTTTCAATAACAACTTTTCCAGCCATTAAATTTTCTGCACATGACCAACCAACTCTTCCGTTAATTCTAACAATTGGACCATCACAAGATCCCATTCCAAAATATCCCAAACTTCCTTCAAAAATTAAATTAAGTTTATTCAAAATACCAACACCTAAACTGTGTTTTCCTTGTGGATTTTTAATTACTATTGTCCCATATCCTTGGCTCATTAAGTTGTCTATTTCTTTATTAGCTTCAGGTGCTGACATATTCATTACGTCTAGGTCTGTTCTTTTATTGAAGTCAACATCGTAAGTTCCAAAATAATAAAAGTTTTCAGCTTCATCAGGGTTAAAAAACTTTTGCTGAGTTCTTCCCGTTAATACTTCTGTGTGCATTCCCATTGATTGGGCTTTGGACTTTTTCTCGCTAGTTTTTATATTTGCCATACTTTTACCTCTCCATCAAAAGGATCATAAGTATCAATTTCATGTGGTAACACAGATCTGATTGCAATCTCTTCTGATCCCATTGCAACTAAATCATCCGATTCATAAAGTACTAAAGGTTTTGCTGCCATAGTATCTTTTGCCATACCTAATGAGTCTTTTGTTGCTACAAAATAAGTAAATACACCGTCTAGGCCAGTTAGAGAGTCTTTCATTCCTTCTTCAAGACTTGCTCCTTCTCTCATTTTTTGTGCTATATAAACAGCAATCAATTCGGAGTCACATTCTGACATAAATCTCATACCTTTATTTTCTAAAACTCTTCTATTATTCCAATAATTTGTAAGCTGTCCATTATGAACAACTGATACATCACTAAAAGGATAACCCCAGAAAGGGTGGGCTGATTTTATATCTACACCAGACTCAGTTGCCATTCGTGCATGACCAATAGCATGTGTTCCAACAAGTTTATCTAAACTGTATCTATCACACACCATTTTTGCATTTCCTAAGTCTTTAATTACTTCTAAAGATTTTCCCATTGATAATATTTCTACTCCAGGAATGCTTTCAATTCTTTGAGAAAAATCTAATAAATCTTTAGTTTCATAATCAACTTCATATCTTAACGAGTAAGGGAGAGTTCTTTCCTCTTTAACAATTTTTGCACCCATTTCAGATAGAGTTTGATCAACAATCTTTTTTCTTTCATCGTAGACTGAAACATCTTCCATAACTGAAGAACTTCCTTCTCCAACATTTTCTCCAACCTTAAAACGCATGATAAAATTTTTACCATCCGTATCTCCGTATAAAGCATAACCCGTTGAGTCTTCACCTCTATGTTTTAATGCTTGAAGCATACCTTGAAGTTCACTTCCAACATTTGAAGATTTACCTCTATGAATTAAACCTGCGATACCACACATATTTTATACCCTTCTTTTATTTTAAGACCTATGGAAGACAATCAAGATAAGTATCCAGATCCCATTGAGTTGTTGCACCTAAAAATCTTTCCCATTCATCATTTTTGTACCAATGGAAAATTTTATACATTTCATCAGGCATAGCAGATTGTATTACTTTATCTTCTGCTAATCTGTCCAAAGCTTCACCCAAACTTAAAGGTAATTTTTTGACATTCTTTCCTGCTTTCTGAGCTTCATAAATATTTCTAGACTCAGGTTTACCTGGATCAATGTTGTTTGTTAATCCATCATCAAACGCTTTTAATAATGATGCTCCCATTAAATAAGGATTGTGCATTGAGTCCACCGAACGGTATTCAAATCTACCAGGAGCAGACACTCTTAAACCACAAGTTCTGTTTTGATAACCCCAGTCAGCATAAACAGGAGCCCAGAAACCTTGATCCCATAATCTTCTATAAGAATTTACTGTAGATGATCCAATAGCAGTTAAAGCAGGAAGGTGTTTCATAACACCACCAATGGATTTTAATCCAATCTTACCTGGTAACTGGACATCTTTAGTGTCTGGCATGAATGTATTTGTTCCGCCTTCAACATAACTAAACACTTCATCCATTCCAGGAAGAGATTTATGACCCAATTTGTTTACTTTGTCTTTTCCACCTGTCCATAATGACATATTGGTATGACATCCACTTGCAGAAACACCCATAAAAGGTTTTGTCATAAAGCAAGCAATTAAATTAAACTCTCTAGCAACTTGTGCACAAATTTGTCTGTAAGTTGATAATCTGTCTGCATTTCTTAAAACATCATCAAACATCCAGTTTAATTCTAACTGTCCTGGAGCATCTTCATGGTCTCCTTGAATCATATCAAAACCCATCGCTCTTGCGTATTCCATTACCCTCATAAACACCGGTCTTAATGACTCGAATTGGTCAATATGATAACAATATGGTTTCGAGAAGCCCTTACCAGTAGGAGTTCCATCCTCATTTCTTGTTAACCACATCATCTCAGGCTCTGTTCCAACTCTTAACTGATAACCATGTTTTTTCTTAAATTCCTTAGCTATAATTCTTAAGTTACCCCTACAATCAGATGTAAGATGACCTCCTGGATTTTCTCTTTCTTCTCTGTTTCTAAAACATGTTACAAAAACTCTCGCAACTTTTTTATCCCAAGGTAACTGACAAAAAGTTTCAGGATCTGGGATACCTACAAGTTCTTTGGCTTCAGGTCCATAACCTATGTAGTTATTGTGACGATCTAAGAAAAGGTTTGCTGTTGCACCATAAACTAATTGAAAACCTTTTTCACATGTTCTTTCCCAATGGTCTGCAGGTATTCCTTTACCCACCACTCTTCCAGTAACAGATATGAACTGAAAAAAAATATAATCAATTTTAAGTTCATTAATTTTAGCTCTAACCTGTTTTACTAGTTTATCTCTTCCAGGTTGGTTAACATGTTTTTCTAAATCAGTCATTTTTCCCCTTAATGAATTATAAATTTTATAAAGCGTAGCTGAAAAATTTATTTGTGTCTAGGCTTGAAGTTTAACTCCAAGGGAACGGACTGTTCGAAGTAGGGTGAAGTTCACCTTTCTCGTAACGGTTGAATCTAAACGGTTTCAATAAATCACTTTCAGTACCCAGAATTTCTTTTGCAACAAGTTCACCTACACCAATCATTTTATATCCATGATTTGCATCAGCGATCATATAAACATTTTCTAAAAATCTATCAAAGATCGGAAACGAGTCTGGTGTCATGCATCCAAGACCACCTGATGGTCCTTTTCTATATAAACCAGATTTTCCCTCAAATCTTTTTTGACAATGTGCTAAAGCTGAACACCACATATCATTAAATGCTTCAGTTGTTTGGTATTCAGGTGACTCCACACCGTATGGATCAACATTAACTTGATCAAAATGTTTATCAACTATGTAAGGGGATGTCCCACCTTGAACTCCTAGTCCTTCAATATCTGGCTTGTAATATATTCCCCAAATTTTATCAGTAATTAATTTTTTTGTTGTATCAGAATATAATGGAGCAGTTGAGTCGACATGAATAACAGGAGGTTGTTTACCATCATTCATTTTTAAAAAATCTGGTTCAACACCTAGAACACCTTCTTGCAGCATCCAGTATTTCCACATATCAGTAGTATGTAATTTGCCATCTTTGTCTTTTATATTTGCAGTTTTTGGAAGTTCTAACATGTTCCAAAAATCTCTAACCCAAGGACCTGCACCAACAACTACTTGTTCGCACTCAATTGTACCTTTGTCAGTTTCTACACCAGTTACAGCTTTACTATTACTTCCTCTTTTAAAACCAGTTACTTTAACTTCTTTGAATACGTTCACACCATTTGATGTTGATTTTTTTTCAAGTGCTTTTATTGAGTCAACATTGAATGCATAGCCACCTTTTTTTTCATGCAAGATAGAAGTTATACCTTTTGCCTGCCAATCATCGAACATATCTTTCATGTAATTCGTACAATCTTTTTCACCTTCTATAAATTCTGATTCATAACCAATTGCTTTTTGTTGCTCATAAATTGAAGCTACATCTTCATGCATAACTTCAGGCGAAATTTGTAAATATCCAACTGCATTATATTTAAAAGCATCGGGATCACTTTCCCATACAGAAACTGAATGTGCCATTAATTCTCTCATTGCTGGCTGAAAATAATTATTTCTTACAACACCACACGCAATTCCACTTGCACCTGCAGCAGTATCTTTTTTTTCTAGAACAACTATGTCTCCAGGATTTTTATACGTTTCTGATAGTTTCCATGCGGTACTTAAACCGTGTATTCCACCACCTATAATGACTACTTTTGCTTTTGCGGGTAATGACATTCTAAAACCTTATTTTTAACAAAATAGAATTAATATAATTATTTTTAGAACTAAAAAGTATATATATAAAATATACACTTTAAACTTAACTGAAATAAGTGCTTAATAGCTTATATTTTTAAGAGTAGTTAAATATTCATTGAACTCTTTAATAAAAGAGTCGCTTGGCTTAATATTTTTAATTCTTTGATCTGTTGAAGTTTTTTCTAATAGGAAGAATCCTTTTTCACAAGCCTCAGTAATAATCAGCGCTGATTTTGGTCTAGATGTTTTAAATAATTTTGTTTTAAGTTCTTCAACAGATAATTTTTTATTTTCTTTATATGCTGACATTACTAATAACATCATATGATAATGAGAAGGGGATTTTCTAAAAAAATAATTGCTTGAAGTATGTGACTGCTTCATTTGATCTTCCCAGAAATTCAATAGAGTTTTTTTGTCTTTTGACATTTAATTTATGATCTTACTTTAGACTTTGTCGGGTCATAAAAAGGAAAGGCAACTACTTTGGCACTTATTCTTTTTTGATGACCGTCAATTTTACCAATTTCAACCTGAGTCCCAATCTCTGAATACTGCATATCAACTCTGCACAATGCTATATTTTTATTTAAAGTTGATGATAAGCATCCACTTGTAATTACACCAACTTGAGATCTTCCTATATGAACACAGTCACCATGACCAGCAATTTCTTTACCCGTTAATTCTAGTCCAACAAGTTTTTTTTGAGGGTTACTTTTTCTTTTTATTAATTCTTCTTTACCAATAAAGTCCTCTTCTTTTGTTTTTAATGGAACAGCAAAACCAATTCCTGCTTCAAAAGGATCTTGCTGACCATCAAACTCATTACCAAATAAAATTAATCCTGCTTCAATTCTAAGTTTATCTAAAGCTCCAAATCCTGCAGGGATCAAACCATCTTCTTTTCCTGCTTCCATTAATTTATCCCAGACCTCAGGAGCATGTTTAGGGTGACACCAAATTTCATAACCTAACTCACCAGTATAACCAGTTCTAGAAACAATCAATGGTATTCCTTGCAACTCTTCTATTCTACAAATGCTAAATCTAAACCAACCAAGCTCATCTATTGAAGGTTGGGTTGGAGGTGTAAAGATTATCTTTTTTAAAATTTCTCTACTTTTTGGACCCTGTAATGAAACGTTACTTATTTGGTCTGTTGAATTTTTTATATTTGCATTGAAATTTTTCTTTTTTGCAATTTCTTTTAACCATTCACCTCCATATTCATCCCCACAAATCCATCTAAAACCAGTCTCACTTAATCTCAAAAGAGTACCGTCATCAAACATCATTCCATTTTCGTAGCACATTGCAGAGTATACGACTTGACCTACCGATAATTTTTTAATGTTTCTTGTAAGTGTATAATTTAATAATTCTTCTGCATCAGGGCCAATAATTTCAAATTTTCTCAATGAAGATAAATCAATTAAAACTGCATCATTTCTACAAGCGTTATACTCATTAACAAGCCCATGTTTTGTGTAATCATTTGGAAGCCAAAAACCTCTAGCATCAATAAAGTTTCTAGTTAGCTTTGATGTTCTTTCATAAAAGCCAGAGTTTCTTGTGAGTTTTTTTTCAGAGTCTGTTTTCATTCTAAATGCAAATGATTTAGTAAATTCTTTTTTCTTATCATATGTTCTAACAAAAATATTGGTTGGATTCCATGAATTACAAGGATCTATATCACTTGGACATGCTGTTGTGCCAATAGTCAAATCTTTTAATGCTCTAAACATGACATAGTCTCCAGGACGAGAATAAGATTCATCGGAAATGACTGAGTTTAAACCACCTTCAGAGGTATTAAAAAATAAATTAATTGCGTGCCAGCCTTTTTGTTTTTGAAGACCATACTTAGACATACTTTCTGTAAGATTATCAGAGCAATTTGCATGGCCAAAATAACCAGCATCTTCATAGTACTTTGAAGTACAGGCAAGATTAAAAGTATCATGTTTACCAACTGTGTCTCTAATAACCTCTACTAAGGGTTCGTGGTCAGTATCATAAAATTTAGAAAATAATCCTGGACCTGGAAATGTATTACCCATGAAAGTTCTAGTTGTTTGCCAATCCAAACCTTTTTCAATTCCTTTTTCTAATTTCCTTGTGTCAAATGCCACAAAGTCTGAACATTGTCTTCCAGTAGGACTTATTACTTGGATATAGTCACCTTCTTTAACTTCGTAAGATATACTGCTCGCTTTATTAATATTTTCTTCATGCAAAGGTTCAAAGATAGGGTTGGGAATAACATTTAACTCTTTATCATCAATTATATTTGCTCTTTTAATATAAATAATTAAATCAGTAGGTGGATTTTGCTTTGTAACCTCCATGTCTTGTCCAGGAGCTGCAAATATTGCAAAACATTTGTCATTAGACTTTAGTTTAATTTTTTCACCAATTTGACTATCAATATCAAATAAGATTGAGGATTTTGAATTTGAAATATTTAAATTTAGTTTTTTAAGTTGATAATTAGTTGCTAAAATACTTTCATCTTTTTTACTTAATATATCTCTAATAAAATTTTTATTGTTGTTACTTTTAAGGTTTAAAATTCCTACATCTGATTTTCCGTCTTTATTGAAACATATTATTTCACAAGTTTGATTACCTTCGTTATTAATAATCTCTATCTCATCATCAGGAAAAATATGTAAAGCAGTAAGGCCACCACCATTTATAATATGTCTTTCAACCCCTGGTGGTAAAATATTTAGTCCTGGATATTTTATATCTTTACTAATTCCTAACATGTTCAATGTTTTATTATAATTTTATTGTGAACATATTATACTGAAAACGAGTTGACTATACTTATAAATGAGAACATACTTAAATTATGAATATTAATAACTGCGGAGTACATAATGAAAAATAAAAGTTTGCCGTTAATAATCGGCGCAATAGTAGTAATAGCTGCAGCTGTTTTCTTCATGCAAGGGGGAGACAAAACTGCAAAAAAATCTGGTGATAGTAGCCAGCCAATAGTAATTCCGACACACAACTGGTCAAGCCAAATTGTAATGGCTTATGTTATCGGAGGAATTTTTGAAAGTATGGGTAACAACGTTTCATATGCTGAAGGTGTTGACTCACAAAAAGTCTACGAGTCAATAAGACAGGGTGATGTAACTATATCCCACGAAGTATGGGAGTCAGCTTTCGGAAAATCTTTTGACAACGCAAGAGATGCTGGTGGTTTACTAGATTGGGGAGATCATGAAGCAAGAACACTTGAAGATATGGGATATCCTAACTGGGTTGTTGAAAAAGGATTATGCCCAGGCTTACCAGACTGGACAGCTTTAAAAAATCCTGATTGTGCTAAAAACTTTACAACTCCTGATTCACCAGATGGAAAAGGAAGAATGTTGGAAGGTCCACAAACTTGGCATGGTGATTTAATTCCTCAGAGAGTTGATGCTTTAGGTTTAGGAGACCTTTGGTGGGTTAAATTTGCTGGAAGTGCAGATGCACTTTGGGCAGAGTTAAAAGCAGCTGAAAAAGAAGGAAGAGGAACAATTATATTCAATTGGACTCCAAACTTTACAGATGGTGCTGGTTTTACATTTATTGACTTCCCTCCATATACGGCAGGTTGCAGACCAGCTGATGGTGGAGATGGGAAATGTGGTTCTCCTGATGGATACTTAAAAAAAGCAGTTCATGAGGATTTTCCAAAAACTCATCCAAATGCAGCTAAAGTCTTTAAAAAAATGTCATTTTCTACAAGTCAAATTGGAGCGATGGCAGCCTTGGTAGATGTTGATGGCATGACACATCAAGACGCAGCTAAAAAATGGTTAGCAGATAACAAGAAAGTGTGGGAAGAATTTACACACGATCATTAAGGTTAAACATTTTAAAAACTTATAGATCTCTCCCAACTTTGTTGGGAGGGATTTTTTTTTATTTTATTTTGTGTAAAATATAATCATGAAAAAAATTATTTTCTTTTTAATTTTAACATTTTTTATTTGTGCATCAGCCTTTGCTAGAAGTACTGGATGTAAAGAGGGAAATTGTGAAAATGGATATGGCAAATGGGTTTATACAGATAAAACTACCTATGAAGGCGAGTGGGTAGAAACAAAAAAACAAGGACAGGGTGTAGAAACTTGGCCCAATGGATATATTTATAAAGGTGAGTTTGAAAATAGTGTCTGGAGTGGACAAGGAATTTTAACATTTCCAGATGGTTCTTCTTATGACGGGGAATGGGCCAATGGTTTTATGAATGGTCAAGGAACATTTACTTGGGTAAATGGAAAACAAAAATCTGGAATTTGGAGAAATGGAAAACTAGAATAATAATGTTTCAAGAAAATTATTTAAATAAATTAAAAACAATACCTGAGTGGCTTAGACAATTTGGGGGACTAGTGATTGTTACATTAATTATAATTTTATCTTTTGTTGCACTAAATAATATTTTTGGTGAAGGAGACGATCTAGTTAAAAGAATGAAAATTGAAGAAGATAGAATTGCAGAAGAAAGAAAAATAAATGAATTAATATCAAGTCTGCCATCTGGAATTTTAGTTACTTTCGATGGGACCGATCATCATAGATTATCAGACGATGTTTATGAGAAAGTCTGCAAAGCTACAAAACTTATCCCACAAAGAGCTATAATGGGTGCTAATTTTCTTAATTTTAGAGCGCATGAAATTTATACAATAAATGGTAATAAAATTGATGATACATTTGTTAAGTGGGATAAAGAAAAAAATAAATGTTTTGCAGGTTTTACAGTAAGTGGAAATAATGTTGGGGTAGATGAAAAAATAGCTGTAACTGGAGAGGCATTAAGTTTTTTAAGTACAGGGATTGATACAAGAGTTTATTACATCAAAAATTTTTAATAAGGAGAATCAAACATTATATACATTTTAATTTAATTAAATTTCGTATAACTTAATATTAATTTATGTCTGACGCAGTTATTAAATGTGAGTCTGTTTACAAAATTTTTGGAGAAAATGCAGAAAAAATGCTTCAAGAAGCAAACGGAAATGTAAATGCAAAAACTTTTCAAGAAAATGGATGTATAGTTGGAGTTAATAATGCTTCTTTTGAAGTAGCAAAAGGAGAAATGTTAGTTGTGATGGGTTTATCTGGATCTGGTAAATCAACTTTGCTTAGATGTATCTCTAGATTGACAGAGGCAACAGGTGGAAAAATTTTTATAGAGGGCCAAGATTTATTAAAGTTAAACAACAAAGACCTCATTGATCTTAGAAGAAATAAAATGGGAATGGTTTTTCAAAGTTTTGCTCTATTACCTCACAAAACTGTCTTAGAAAATATAGCATTTCCACTTCAGATTAAAGGTATTAACACTGATGATAGCATTAGTAAGGCAATGGATATGGTTAAGTTAGTTGGATTAGATGGAAGAGAAAACTATTTTCCAAGAGAACTTTCAGGTGGACAGCAACAGAGAGTAGGTATTGCTAGGTCCTTGGCAGTAGAACCAGATATTTGGTTTTTAGATGAGCCTTTTTCTGCATTAGATCCTTTGATCAGAAAAGAAATGCAGGATGAATTTTTAAGACTTCAAGATAAATTACAAAAAACTATCATGTTCATTACTCATGATTTTGATGAAGCTTTAAAGCTAGCAGATCGAATAGCAATTATGAAAGATGGTATCATTGAACAATTAGATACACCTGCCAAGATAGTTTTAAATCCTGCAACAGAATATGTCAGAAAATTTACAGAAGAAGTCCCTAGGGAAAAAGTTTTGTTAATTGAGGATGTAATGGATCAATCTACAAATGATAATTTAGGAGATTTAAGAGTTTTAAAAGATGAAATCATAGAAAATGTTGCTGAAAAAATTCTAACACAAGAAAAAACTGTAGGAGTTATAGATCGTGATAAAAACATTATAGGCTCTATAAATCCAACAAAAATTATAAATACAGTATTTGGTGGAAGAAAAAATGGAAATTAAGCAATGGAATTTTTAAAAAAAAACCCAAAAATATTTCAATGGTTATTTTTATTAATTGTTTTTTTTTCATTATGTTTTGCAATTGAAGTCCCCGAAACATATAAATTTATAAGAGGTCAGGCTGAATTTGTTAAAGATCCTAACCAAAGCACCTTTGTTTTTGCAGGAAAGGAGGTAAGGTATTATGCTTTTGATGTCTTTTGGAGATTACCTCCATTACTTGGATGGTTGCCTATTTGGATAAACGACTCACTAGTTTTCTTAATGAATGACTGGATGCCAATGGAGTTTTGGAATGAGGATACTCAAGAATTTAAAACTCGACCATTGCTAGTAGAAATCACCAGAAAAATATCGTTTTTTATGACGTTTTTAATTGAGTTGATTAGAGAAATTTTAATAGGTGGATTAAATACAGTTGTTACATTTACGAGCTGGGACTGGATTAGTGAAAATCCTTGGGCAGAGCTACCTGGTTTACCTTGGACTATAGTTACTGCCGGTGCAGTATTACTCAGTTATCATCTAAGCGGTAAGGGCTTAGCTTTGTTTGCAGGTTTAGTTTTAGTTTACATATCTACTTTTGGTCAATGGAAACCTTCAATGCAAACTCTCTCCTTTATATTAGTTGCAGCACCGTTATCATTTATTTTTGGTTTAGGCTTGGGTATAGCGGCGTTTAAAAGTAAACGTTTAGAGAAAGCTTTATACCCAATACTTTTAGTTATGCAAACTATGCCACAATATGCAGTTTTAGTTCCAGCAATGGTTCTATTTGGAGTTGGTGACCACGCTGCAGTAATTATAACTATGGTTGTGGCAATTCCACCAATGATATTACTAACTTTATTAGGTTTGAGAGCAATACCTCCTGAAATAATCGAGTCAGGTAAAATGAGTGGATGTAATAATTGGCAACTGATGTTTAAAGTATTAATTCCTACTGCTAGAAGAGATATATTAATAGGAGTTAACCAGGTTATAATGGTTTGTTTTTCAATGGCAGTGATATCAGCTTTTATAGCTGCAAAAGGTTTAGGATATAATTTACTCTTAGCATTAAATAGATTGGATATTGGTATGGCTTTGGAAGCTGGTTTGTGCATTAGTTTAATTGCAATATTGTTAGATAAAATGTCTTTAGCTTGGGCGAATAAACAAACTGACTATTTCGGCAATCTTACATACTTCGAGAGGAATAAAAATACTATATTTTTTATCGGTGCATTTGTTATTGGAATTATACTTGCTTATGTAGGAACTTTTTTATTCAAAGGGACATTCAATTATTTATTTGAAATTCCACATAATAAAGGGATATCAACCGCAGATTTTTGGAACAAAGGAGTTGATTGGATCTTCGATACATTCTTTGTTTATATAAAAGCATTTAATACATGGTTAATTCAAGAAGTTCTACAGCCAATGCGAGCGCTTTATTTAAGAATGCCTGCAGTTGCTACAATAGTTTTAGTAGTTGGGGCTGGTTACTTAATTGGTGGAATTAGATCGGCATTAGTAGTATGCGGGTTAACTTTATTTATAGCTCTTAGTCCATGGTGGGATAGAGCATTAGTAACAACATACATGGCAACTTTTGGAGTTATAGTTTCTTGTTTAATTGGTTTTACAGTTGGAACATTATCTTTTCAAAGTAAGGGTGCAGCAAAATTTATGCTAGGGGTTTGTGATATATTCCAAACTTTTCCATCTTTTGTCTATTTAATTCCAGTAATGATGTTATTTGGAATAACAGATACCTCAGTGTTAATTGCTGTAATCGTTTATGCAACAATACCAGCAACCAGATATACAATTGAAGGTCTTAGAAGTGTTCCAATAGGATTACATGAAGCTGCAACGATGTCTGGTGTAAATAAGTTTCAAAGATTAACAAAAATTGAATTCCCATTAGCTTTTCCTCACATGATGCTTGGTTTAAATCAAACAATAGTTTTTGCTTTATTCATGGTAATTATTGGAGCATTCATTGGGACTGAAGATTTAGGTCAATATATTTTAAAAGCTTTATCTGATAAAAATGGTGCAGGTATAGGTCTGACATTAGGTATTTGTGTAGCATTTATAGGGTTAATTTTTGATAATTTGATAAGAACTTGGGTCGGTAAGAGAAAGAAACATTTAGGAATAGCCTAATTTTTAATATGAAAAAAATTTTGATTATAGGATCAGGAGCAATGGGTGCTGCTTTTTCTATTCCTTTAATAGAAAATAGACACCATGTAACACTTTCTGAGCCACATAATATTAAATTAATAAGTAAATTAAATCTTAAAAAAAAGTTTCATCCATCTTTAAAAATTAATTTACCAAAAAAAATAAAAACAAAAAAATTTGTTCCTGAAATGTTAAATTTAAAATGGGATCTTATAGTCGTAGCTGTAAGTTCCGTAGGGATAGACATAATTAGCAAATATTTAGGACACCTTAAAAGTAAAACTCCTATTTTGGTTCTTACTAAAGGACTAAAGTTAGATAAAACAAAAAGAATTATTACTATGTCTGAACAGCTTAATAAAAATAACAACAAACTGAATATTTCTGTCTTAAAAGGCCCGTGTTTGGCAAAAGAGCTCGCTCGAAAGATTAAGAGTTACACTGTAATTGCGAATAAAAATATTAAGGTAGCAAAAGATATTGGAAAGATAATATCCACTAAGTATTATAAGACAGAACATACAACTGATGTTAGAGGTGTAGAGTTTTCTTCAGCTATTAAAAATATATATTCTATGATAATTGGATCAGGACAAGGTGAGAACACATCTTCAGCTTTATTTAGGAAATCTATTAATGAAATGGATTATTTAATTAAACATTTTAAGGGAAAAAAAGAAACTGTTTATGGGCTTGCTGGTGTAGGTGATCTGTACGTAAGTGCTGTTGGTGGCAGAAATAGTAAAATGGGTGATTATCTTGGTAAAGGTTTTACTTTTAAATCTGCCAAGAAAAAATTTATGAAAGATGATACCGTTGAAGGTGCTGATCTTGCTTTCGAAATCGCTCCATACATTTTAAAGAAAATTAATCGTAAAAAAATACCTTTAATGATTGCATTATTAAATGCAATTACAAAAAATAAAAAATTAAAAATAAAATATTAAATTTTATTTATTTAGAAAAGTTTTCATAGAATCGTCCATTGCTTTTTCCCAAGGCGTATGATGGATTGGAGCAATAGAACCAGTCACAGGTGAAGAAAAGGATTTATTTCTATAAGTTAGAATATCTTCAACTTTATGGTGCTCCCACTCTTTGAAATGTTTTCTAATTAATTCAAAATCTATCTTAGGATAATCTGACATTTCATGAAGTTCTTTGGTATACTCTGTTTGAAAATCTATCATTTGATCTGGATTTTCTAATTTTTCTTCCATTCCAACCCACTTGTTGATGTCCTTTTCTATTTCATTATTATCAGGCATTTTGATCTTACCCATAATAACGTCTCTTGCATACCAAGCTTGGCAATCAAACATATTAAAAGTATGAAATTGATCCTGCATTCCTAAATATAAAATTTTATGATTATCTTGCCACACAATCCCTTTGTATAATTTTGGTGGGTATAATCTGTTGTGAGTTTTTAATTTTAAATTTTCATTTAAAAATGGAAAATGATGGAGATAACCAGTGCATAAAATTATGACATCTGCTTCTTGTTTTGTTCCATCTTTGAAAATTGCTTTTTTACCATCAAGCTTATATAAATAGTGAACCTCTTTCATACCTTTGGGCCATTTAAATCCCATTGGATTGTGTCTATAGCCAATAGTAACACTTTTAGCTCCATATTTATTACACTGGAGTGCAACATCTTCTGCAGAATAGCTACTGCCAAGAACAATTACATTTTTATCTCTGAATTCTTCAGCATCTCTAAAATCGTGCGAATGCATTATCCTTCCAGGAAATGAATTCATTCCATCATATTCTGGGATAAAAGGCACAGAAAAGTGGCCAGTCGAAATAACCAAATAATCAAAATTATCAGTCAAAATTTTATTATTAGCTTTATCTTGATAGCTAATTTCAAACTTGTCATTTTTAAAAGATGCATTTGTAACTCGAGTATTAAATTTAATTTTATGTTTTAAATTACCTTTACTTACTCTTCCAACTATATAGTCATACAGAACTTCTCTAGGAGGAAAAGATGGTATTGGTTTACCAAAGTGGTCATCAAAAGAATAATCAGCAAACTCCAAACATTCTTTAGGACCGTTTGACCATAAATATCTGTACATGCTGTTTGGTACTGGATCTCCATATTGGTCAGAACCTGTTCTCCAGCTATAATTCCAAAGTCCACCCCAGTTATCTTGTTTTTCGAAACAAACTATTTCTGGTATTTTTTCTCCTTTATTTTCCAAATGTTCAAATGCTCTTAACATTGAAAGACCACATGGACCTGCACCTATAATCGCTACTTTAGACATCTAAATTTTCCTATCATTAATAATTCTATAAATATATCTTACTAACAAAAAAAGAAAAATAAAATTATAATTTACTATGAATCATAATTGGAATTACCCAACTTTGATGTGGGTGGGCGAAAATCGGATCAATAGTCTATTTGATGCCTGTCAAGAATTAAAAATAACAAATCCATTATTCGTTACTGATAAAGATTTAATTAATCTGGATATGGTTAAACATATATTAAAGAATTTAAAAAAAAAAATTAATAATTTAGAAATTTTTTCGAACTTTTCAGGAAATCCAGTAGGTCAAAATGTAGAAGAAGGTGTAAAAGTTTATAACAAATCTAATTGCGATGGTGTAATAGCGATTGGTGGTGGAAGTGCACTTGATGTTGGAAAGGCCGTAGCGTTTATGTGTGGTCAAAAAAGGCCAATTTGGGATTTTGAGGATATTGGAGACTATTGGAAAAGAGCTGAAAGCTCTAAAATTCCAAGCATTATAGCAATACCTACAACAGCCGGAACAGGCTCTGAAACTGGACGGGCTTCAGCAATTATAAATAAAGATACAGCTGTTAAAAAAATTATTTTTCATCCAAAGATGTTGCCATCAATTGTTATTTTAGATCCCGTTTTAACTCTAGATCTTTCGCCTAGATTAACAGCTGCAACGGGTATGGATGCATTAGCACATAATCTAGAGGCATTTTGTTCACCAGGTTTTCATCCAATGGCAAATGGTATTGCAATTGAAGGTATTAAATTAATTAAAAAATATTTAGTTACTGCCTATAAAGATGGAAAAAACATCGAAGCAAGAATGAGTTTACTCTCGGCTTCATCGATGGGCTCAACTGCATTCCAAAAAGGTCTTGGTGCTATTCATTCTTTAAGTCATCCAGTTAACTCAAAGTTTAACATTCATCATGGTTTATCAAATGCAATATTTATGCCATATGTATTATTATTTAATAAAAGTGAAATAGAACATAAGATATTAGAAATTTGTGATTATTTAAATGTAAATAAAAGTTTTGATAGTTTTTTAGAATGGATTTTAGATTTAAGAAAAGATTTAAATATACCTCATAAATTATCAGATGTGATGGACTGTAATAATATTAATCTTGATGAACTTTCTTTAATGGCTTTTGAAGATCCATCTACTGGAGGAAACCCAAAAAAAATTAATCAAAAGGATTTAAAAGAAATGTATGAAAAAAGCATTTCTGGAAATTTGTTTTAATGAAAAAAATATTAATTGTTGAAGGAAATTTGAGAGAAGAAAATCATCATTTTTCATCTGCAGGTATTCAAACACATACTGAAAGTTTGAAGGATAGTCTTAGTTTTTTCACAAAAGATTTAACTACAGATGTTGTTAATCCTTCATCAGATGAGAATATATTTAAAAATATAGACGATCTGAACAGTTACGATGGACTTATTTGGGGTGGTAGTAGCTTAAATATTTATAACGACACTCCTGAAATTAGAAGACAGATTCAGTTTATGAAAGAATGTCAAAAAAAAATTAAAAAAATCTTAGCAATATGTTGGGGTATGCAAGTAGCTGTCACAGCTGCAGGAGGTGAGGTCAAAAAAGGTACTAAAGGTTCACACAAAGGAATTGCAGTTGATATTGAAATAAATGAAAGGGGATTAGACCATCCACTTTACAAAAATAAAAAAAAAAAATTTAATACACCTGCTTTTAATTTTGATGAAGTAGTTACCATGCCACAAAATTCTGTATTATTAGCTTCAAATCCAATTAATAAAGTTCAAGGTTTAAACTTTAAAGTAAATGATTGTGATATCTGGGGGCTTCAATATCATCCAGAAATTACATATAACAAGATGATTAACATTATTGTTTTTAGAAAAGAGAAGCTATTAAAAAAAGAAGCTTTTAGTGACGAGAAGGAAATTAACAGTCACATACAACATATTGAAAGTGAAAATAAGAAGCTTGATAAAATTTCTAGGATGCGGGAATTAGAAAATTGGTTAAATTACCTTAATTTAGAATAATCCTTCAATATCACCCTTATCATTTAGTTTTATAGAGTCTGCTGCAGGGACACGAGGTAGTCCTGGCATAGTCATAATTGCTCCACAAACAATAACAATAAATTCAGCACCTGACGAAAGTCTTATTTCTCTTACAGGCAAAACATGGCCTGTTGGTGCACCTTTAAGATTTGGATCTGTTGAAAAACTGTATTGTGTTTTTGCTACACAAATTGGCAATTCTCCATAGCCTGCTTCCTCAAAACCTTTTAATTGATCTCTTATTTTTGTATCAGCAATCACTTCATCGGCTCTATAAATTTCTTTTGCAATTGTCTCTATCTTTTTAAAAAGAGGTGTTTTACTTTCATAAAGAAAATTAAACTTAGCATCTTTTTTTTCGCACAAATCAGCAACGTGTGCTGCTAATTCTTTTGTTCCTTCACCACCATTTGCCCAGTGTGTGCATAAACTTGCTTTAACTCCTAAGTTTTCACAGAAATCAATTAAAGCTTTAACTTCACTATCTGTATCTTTAATAAAATGATTAACCGCAATCGCAACAGGTAATCCAAATTTTTTTACATTTTCTATATGTCTTTCAAGATTTACTAGACCTTTTTTTAAAGCCTCAACATTTTCATTTTTTAAGTCATCCTTTGCAACACCACCGTGCATTTTTAAAGCTCTAATTGTTGCTACGATGACAACACAACTCGGTTTCAAATTAGATTTTCTGCACTTAATATCTAAAAACTTTTCTGCCCCAAGGTCTGCACCAAAACCTGCTTCTGTTACAACATAGTCTGCAAGTTTTAATCCAGTTTTAGTTGCTATAACGGAGTTACATCCATGTGCAATATTTGCAAAAGGACCACCATGAATAATTGCAGGATTATTTTCTAATGTTTGAGTTACATTTGGTCTGATCGCATCTTTTAATAATACAGTCATTGGACCATGTGCTTTCAGGTCTTTTGCATAAACTGGTTTCTTATCTCTCGTATAAGCAATTGTTATATTGCCAATTCTTTTTTCTAAATCTTCCAAATTATTTGATAAGCAGAAAATTGCCATGATTTCCGAAGCAACGGTAATATCAAATCCGTCTTCTCTAGGAAAACCATTTGCTACTCCTCCTAAATTTATATTTATTGATCTTAATGAACGGTCATTCATATCCATAACTCTTTTCCAAACAATCCGTCTTACATCTATATCTAATTTGTTACCCCAATAAATATGATTGTCGATTAATGCTGATAATAGATTATGAGCTGATGTAATTGCATGAAAATCTCCGGTAAAATGTAAATTAATTTGCTCCATGGGAACAACTTGAGCATAACCTCCTCCAGCAGCACCACCTTTCATCCCAAAGGAAGGCCCAAGACTTGGCTCTCTTAAACAAACTATAGATTTTTTTCCAATTTTATTTAATCCATCATTTAAACCAACTGAAGTAGTGGTTTTACCCTCACCAGCAGGTGTAGGTGTAATTGCAGTGACTAAAATTAGTTTCCCTTCTGGTTTATCTTTTAATGTGTCTAAATACTCCAGATTAATTTTTGCAATGTGTCGACCCATTGGACTGAAAGCGGTACTCTCATCTGGAACATTTATCTTTGCTAATACCTCATTTATAGGCTGCATTTTTGCTTCTCGAGCTATTTGGATATCTGATTTAACATCACTCATTATTAATCCTATAAATAATATGTTATCGTTGCAGACTTCTTATCCTTTTTTGTCATATTTGGAAACTTCTAAAAAATATATATAAAAAAAATAAGAACTATTTATATTCTTTGTTATAAAATTAATGAATGCAAAAATACTCCATATTTAATTTAGTTAAAAACGCATTTTCTAATCATGAAAACTGGGATTTAGCCTGGAAGGATCCAACCCCAAAAGAGGAATATGATGTAGTTATTATTGGTGGTGGAGGCCATGGACTTGCCACTGCATATTACCTTGCAAAAGAACATAATATTACAAAAGTTGCAATTATCGAAAAAGGTTGGATAGGTGGTGGAAACGTTGGAAGAAATACAACGATAATTAGATCAAACTATATGCATGATGAGAACGCACTCTTCAGTGAGTTTGGAATGGATCTTTGGAGAAAAATGAGCCAGGATTTAAATTATAATGTGATGTTCTCACCAAGAGGAATTATTAATCTTGCACACTCCGATGCACAAATGAATGCCTACGCAAGAAGAGGAAATTCGATGAGATTAAATGGAATTGATGCTGTTTTGTTAAACCGTGAACAAGTTAGAGAAATAATTCCAATGGCTGACTTTTCAGAAAATGTGAGGTTTCCAATTTTTGGAGGATTAATGCAACCAAGCGCAGGAACAGCAAGACACGATGCAGTTGCTTGGGGATATGCACGTCAAGCAGACTCTATGGGCGTTGATATAATTCAAAATTGTGAAGTAACAGGTTTTGACGTTACAGCAGGTAAAATTAACGGCATAAGAACATCTCGAGGAAATATAAAAACTAAAAAAGTTGGGTTATGTGTTGCCGGAAGTACAAATATTTTAGCTGAAAAGTTAAATATGACTTTACCAATAGAAACTCATCTTCTTCAAGCATGCGTATCAGAGCCAGTTAAACCAATTTTAGATAGAGTTGTAACTTTTGGTGCGGGTCACTTTTACATAAGCCAATCTGACAAAGGAGAAATGGTAATGGGAGGAGACCTTGATGGATATAATAGTTATGCTCAAAGAGGAAATTTACCAACTCTTCAACATGTTTTAACAGAGGGAATTGCAATGATGCCTTTTTTAAGCAAATTGAAAATGCTTAGAACTTGGGGTGGTATAATGGATATGTCAATGGATGGTTCACCCATTATAGATAAAACACATATTGATGGTTTGTATTTAAACTGTGGTTGGTGTTATGGTGGTTTTAAAGCAACACCAGCTTCAGGTTGGACATTCGCTCATACAATCGCTCAAGACAGAGTTCACGAACTGAATGCTGGATTTAGTCTAAATCGATTTAGCACGGGCCATTTAATTGATGAAAAAGGACTTGGTACGAAGACTTGGATATCTTAAATGCTTCATATTAAATGTCCGTATTGTGGGATGAGATCACAAAATGAATTTTCTTATGGTGGGGATGCTAGCGTAAAAAGACCTGAGCTTAATAAAGAAATCTCTGATGAAGAGTGGGATAACTTTGTTTATAATCGAAAAAGTTTGAGAGGTAAGCACTTAGAGTTGTGGCAGCATTTATCTGGATGTAGACAATGGATTAAGGTGGAAAGAGACACTGCTACTCATGAAATATTTAATACATATAAAGCTGATGAGGAAATTTCTTAAATGACTCAAAAATTTAGATTAGAAAATGGTGGTCTTATTAATAGAGATAAAAAATTATCATTTAAATTTAATGGAAAAACATACTATGGTTACGAGGGAGATACTTTAGCATCTGCTTTAATTGCTAATGGAGTACATTTAGTCGGTAGAAGCTTTAAATATCATAGACCAAGAGGCTTTTTTGGAGCTGGGGTAGATGAGCCCTATGCAATCGTCCAGCTTTATAGAAATAATGAAACCGAGCCAAATATTAAAGCTACAGAGCAAGAGCTTTTTGAAGGACTAGAAGCTAAAAGTGTAAATTGTTGGCCAAGTGTAAACTTCGATATTGGTGCAATTAATAACTTTTTAAAAATTTTTCTACCAGCAGGATTTTATTACAAGACTTTCATGTGGCCTAAAAGTTTTTGGTATCGAGTTTATGAACCTTTTATTAGAAAAGCTGCAGGCTTAGGTGTTGCTTCTACAAAACACGATAAAGAGAGATATGAACATAAATATGAATATTGTGACTTATTAATTGCTGGTTCTGGTCCATCTGGTTTGGCAAGTGCTTATGCAGCCGCAAAAAATGGTGCAAGAGTAATTCTAGCTGAAGATAAACCAAGATTTGGAGGATCCCTGTTAACTAGCGATGTAAATATTGGAAATCAATCAGGTGAGGATTGGGCAAATGGTATTATTTCTGAACTAAAAGAAATGCCAAATGTGGTTGTTAAAAATAGATCTCAAGTTTTTGGGTACTATGATCACAATATGTTAGTGATGTCAGAAAAAGTTAGCGATCATCTTCCAAAAACAAAAAAACATCATCCAAAACAAAGACTTTGGTATATTCGGGCAAAAGAGGTTTTAATTTCTTCAGGATCAATTGAAAGACCACTAGTATTTGGGAACAACGATACTCCTGGCGTAATGTTGTCTTCAGCAGCAAAAGAATATTTAAAAGTATACGGTGTTTTAGTTGGTAAAAATCCATTAGTTTTTACAAATAACGACAGCGGATATGAGACAGCTATTGAATTTAAAAAAAATGGAATTAATCCAATTATTTTAGACTCTAGAGTTAATCCACAATCAGAAATAATCGATGAAGCGATAAATCTTGGTATTAAAATAAAATTTTCATATGTTGTTGTTGCCGCACATGGATATAAAAAAGTAAGCTCAGCAGATATCGCAAAAATTTCAAATGATAAAAAGCAACTTGGTACAATTGAAAATATTAAGTGTGATTGTATTTGTGTTTCAGGTTTCTGGACACCAACTATTCATTTAGCCTCACAATCAGGCAATAAAACTAAATTTAAGGAAGAAATTGATGCTTTTGTGCCTGGGACATCTAAACAAAATGAAACAACTTTAGGTGCTGCTAATGGGATTTTTACACTTGAAGAAACTTTAAAAAGTTCATTCACAGCTGGACAAGATTTGTCGAAAAAGATTACAAACAAAGATAATAAAATTTCATTTCCTAATGTTGTTGAGAAAATATCTTCTCAACATGACAAGTTTTGGTGTGTGCCTTTGCCTAAAGGAAAAAATTATAAGAGATTTTTAGATTTTCAAAATGATGTTGCTGTTTCAGACATCGAAATAGCTTTAAAAGAGGGATATCGATCTATAGAGCATGTTAAAAGATATACAACTCTTGGAATGGCAACTGACCAAGGCAAAACAAGTAATTTGAATGGACTACAATTAGTTTCTGATATTGAAAATAAAGTAGTACCTGCAGTAGGTCATACTACTTTCAGACCTCCATATACCCCAATATCTATCGGAACAATTGTAGGTAGAGAAGTTGGAAAGCATTCCAAACCTACACGTAAGTCTCCTATGCATTCATGGCATGAAAAAAATAATGCTGTATTTGTTGATGCTGGAGTTTGGTTAAGACCAAGATATTACAAACAAGGAAACGAAAATCTTTTTGAAGCATCAAAGCGAGAAGCTAAAAATGTTAGAACCAATGTTGGTGTTTGTGATGTTACTACTTTAGGAAAAATTGATATCAAAGGTCCTGATGCAGCAGAACTGCTTAATAGAGTTTACACAAATGCTTGGTTAAAGTTACCAGTTGGTAAAGCAAGATATGGAGTGATGCTTAGAGAAGATGGGATAATTATGGATGATGGAACAACAACCAGAATCTCTGAAAATCACTATCATATGACAACTACTACAGCCCAAGCAGCAAATGTACTTTCTCATCTAGAATATTATCTGCAGCTTGTTTGGCCTGAATTGAATGTGAATGTAGTTTCCACAACAGAACAATGGGCTGGCGCAGCAATAGCTGGACCAAAATCTAGAAAATTATTAGAAAAATTATTTCCTAATAATGATGTTTCAAACGAAGGACTGCCTTTTATGGGGTACACGGAGTCTGAATTGTTTGGAGTTAAAGCTAGAATTTTTAGAATCTCATTTTCAGGTGAATTAGCTTACGAGGTAAATGTAGAGTCTGACAATGGACAATTTATGTGGGAAAAAATCATTGAACTAGGTCAAGAGTTTCAAGTTCAGCCTTATGGAACAGAAGCGTTATCAACTTTGAGAATTGAAATGGGACATGTGGCAGGATCAGAACTTGATGGAAGAACAATTTCTTATGACACTTCATTAGAGGGATTAATTAGTAAAAAGAAAGATTTTATTGGTAAAAGGTCATTAAATAGAGAAGCTTTTACCTCAAGTGACAGACAAAAGATTGTCGGAGTAGTCCCTCTAGACAAAAAAACAAGCATACCAGAAGGTTCTCATTTAGTGAAAGACGCTCAGGCTCCTTTACCAAACAAAAAATTAGGACACATATCTGCCTCATGCTGGAGTGTAGAGCATGATAATCCTTTTTCTCTTGCGATTTTAAAAGATGGAAAAAATATGATTGGAGAAAAATTATTTGTTATGTCTCCATTGAAAAACAAAGTAATTCCAGTTGAAATAGTTTCATCACATTATGTGGATCCAAAAGGAGAAAGAGTTAGATCATGAGTTCAATATCAGCTTTAGAAAATACCCATCAAAAAGGACAATTTGGTGATTGTGATGGAAAAAATGAAAAAAATTTAATTAAAATTTCAGAAATAAAAAACTTATATATTACTCAGATTGTTCAACATAAAAATTCAAATGCTGTATGCGAAGAAATTAAAATAGATAATTTAAATCTAATTTCAAAACCATTATCGGTAGAAAATAATGAAAATACACGAATTCTTTGGAATGGACCAAGAAATTGGCTGGTTATTACAACCCAAAAAGAAGTTTTTTTTGAAATTGATAAAAAACTTGAAGAGGGGGATTTTGCAGTCACAGATATTTCTCATTCAAAATCAATTATTGAGCTAGAAGGAGATAATGCTAAAGAAGTTTTAAAAAAAGGATGCCCTTTTAACTTTAATGAATTAAATAAAAATAATTGTCTGAATTCCACATTTAATGGAATGTCAGTAATTGTTGACATGATAAATAACGAACCAGATACATTTAGAATTTTTGCTCTAAGAAGTTTTGGAGAGTCACTATATCATTCAATAACAGATTCATCCTTAGAATTTGGCTATATAGGAAAATAATTTAATCTCTTGTAGCTACATAAACACCAATTGTTGCAATTAAAAAACCAAGAAGATCTAAATTATTTAGGCTTTCGTTTAAAAAAATCCAAGCCATTAATGCAGAAGTAGGAGGAATTAAAAAAAAAATAGAAACTGTTTTACTTGCAGAATTTCTTTTAATTAAAAGCATTAAAATTGTAAAAGCTCCAAACGAAACTAAAAAAACCTGATGACTCATTGCAATTAAAAAAGTGGTTGAAAAATCTATGTAAGGTTCTGCAAAAAGAATAATTATCACAACATGAAAAACAACCCCCCCCAAAGCCTGATTCATATTACTTACTGATAAAGGCAAGTTATTACTTAATTTTTTTTGCCACAAAGTAGAAAATGTAATTGCTAATAACGCGATTATAGTCGCGATTAATCCTGCTGTTGGTATTTTAGAGCCTAAATCAAAACCTAATACAAGTCCTGCACCAGTAAATCCCAATAAAACACCCACCCATTGTTTTGGTGATACTTTCTCATTTAAAATTGGTCCACTCAATGCATTTGTGAGAACTGGTTGAAGGGTTACAATTAAAGCCGCAATTGCTGTGGGCATGCCAATTGAAATTGAGTAAAAGACACCACCAAGATAAAAACCATGAAATAATACACCACTAAAAAAAGACTCAAAAAAGTTTCTTTTACTTACAAGAATTTTTTGTTTTGAATAAATAGAAAATAAAAAAAAACCTAAAGCAACTAAAGCAAATCTAAAAGATAGGGCGGCAAATGGATCACTGTTGTCTATAATAGGCTTAGTTGTTATGAAAGCAGAGGACCATAGAAGTATAAATATGAAAGGGTAAATTTTTAGCATCTTGTTTAATAAACAAATAAATTAAATAAAATCAAATAAATCAGTACCTATAATGAACAAATTAGATATAGAAACGAATTACCAAATCACCTAATGTTTAACTATGAAATTTAAATTGTTTAGAATTCTAACAGTTATAGTGTCTTTTTTCTTTTTGACGGGTTTTGTACCAATTTTTTCATTTATTGGTCCAGGTGTAACAGCTCTTACCTCAGGTAACGTTTATAAAGCTAGTGCACAATTCATAATTAATCAACGTATAGAAAAAGAGACTGGTAAAAATTCTTTAACTTTAATTAAAGAAACGTTAGTCGAAAAAACAGATAAAAAAATTAAAATTAATTCGTTTGATGAAGACCTAAGACAATTAGTGGAAACAAGAATTAAAATGACTAGACAAAAACTTAATAATCATAATTTACAAAAATTACTTAAAAAACGAATTAAGGTCACTAGATCAATACTTGATTTAAATAATACTACTCAATAATATTTAGATATATCAAATCTTCTTGATCAGCTTCTTTGCACCACATTTCATAGCTTTCACAAACTCTCCACAAGTGATCAAAAGCTCTCTGTGAAATTTCTAGCGGAAAATGACTCTTGGTATAATAAAGCTTTGGTATTTTCATTAAAAATCTTACCATAGAATCTTTTTGAAGCTCTAAAAGTCTTAAAGTTTCTTCATTAATTTTTTTTTTAGTTATCTTGTCAATAAATTTATTATTCTTAAGTTCTAAGAACCATTTATCATGAAATTCTCCAGAACTTAAAATGTCATATTCTTTAGTAGTCATGAAAATTTCAAAAGCTTGTATATTATTTATTTCGAGATTTTGTTTTTTTATTTCTATTATATTTGAATAAACAAATTCTGCTGCTCTTAACACATATGGCTTTTCAGACTTTTTAGACATAAACTAATTTTTATGCTTAGCCATAGCTGAATGAGCCAAAATTAAGTTAGGATCTAAAAATACTTTTGAGGATTTTACATTTTCAAATGATTTGAATGCAAAAATAGCAATTGGGAGTTCTGTACAACCTAAAATAATTTTTTTACACTTCATTTTAATTAAGGAATCAATTGCAGGTTTAATTGCTTTTGCAGCAGCTTTAACATTTCCCATTTTAACTAATTTAATAGCTTTATTAACTGACAATTTTTGTATTTGTTGAGATGGCTCTATCAATTGAAAATCATTGTCGAAAAATTTTTTATAAACCCCAGTTTTAAGGGTACCCTCAGTGGCTAGGAGACCAACTTTAGAGTTTTTTTTGCATTTTTTTTTCGTAAATTTGAAAACCTCTTTAGGCATATTAATTATTGGAATGTTAATTTTTTTTCGTAAATCATCATACCAATAATGAGCTGTATTACAGGGGATAACAATAAATTTACATTTATTTTTCTCAAGTAATTTACAACCTTTAAGTAAACTTTTTAAAACTCTTTCGTACTTTATTTTGCTTTTCTTGTTTGTAGATCTGTTAGAAAGATTTTTTGTTTGAGATCCAATTGATTCAGGTCTACCAGGAATATTAGATTTGTTGTAGAGTAAAAATAAGGGATATTCTTGATCAATTTTTCCTCTATTCAGAACTGCAAGCTTGTTACAAAAATCAAGACCAGCTTGAGTTCCCATTCCACCTAAAATTCCAATCATATTTTTGATTAATTTATTAATTTTTTAATTTAATTCTATAATTTATAATTGTGTTTAAAGGTTGTTATTAATTAAGGAATTGGCTGAATATTTAGTTTGTTATTACAAATAAAATTTTCAGCCAATTGGAAGTGTGAAATTATGCAGTTTTTAAGTTAACTGCTGAAGGACCTTTAGGACCATCTTCAACATCGAAAGTCAAAGCTTGACCCTCATCTAAACCGTTCATACCAGCATCTCTTACAGCTGAAACATGTACAAACACATCTTTTTCTTTATCTTCTCTTTCAATAAAACCAAAACCTTTGGTTGGATTGAACCATTTTACTTTTCCTTGTAGACTCATATTTATCTTCTTACTTTTTGTTATATTAATTTATTACTTATAATTAAGTAATCTTGGCTTTGTTTAGATTTTGAGAGGGTTTGTCAACAAAATATATTATAAATTAAAAATATTTTCTAATTTGTGTCAATAATTTTGGTCAAATATACAGAATTTACATCTTCTTTATAGTGTGCAAAAGGTTGGCATTCCTCAAATTCACATTTTTTAAAAAGTTTTCTTGCTGGTAAAAAAAAATCCCCAGCACCCGTCTCAATACTTAATTTTTTTATCTTTAGTTTCTTGGCTTCATTAATTAAATGATTAATTACATTAATTCCATGCCCTTTATTTCTAAAATTATCATGAATTCTTATAGATTTGAATTCTCCATGACCCTCATCTAGAAATTTTAGAGCACCGCAACCTATTAAATTTTCATCTTGCCACAAGCTCCAAAATTTAATTGATGATACTTTAAGACCAGGAATATCTAAAACATGAGCGCTACCTTCTGGAGATGCTGCTCTAAGTTCAATAAAGTGTTTACTAAGAAGTTCATGAACTTTAGGATTATCAAAATTACCTTCTAATGATTTAAACATTTAAATTAATATTGTGATATGTCCCATTTTTCTTTTTTCTTTAATTTCTTTTTTTAAATAATCAAAGAAAAATTCATTCTCTTTAAAGTTAGGAGAATTTCTATACCGAGATATCTGATCACCTAGTAAATTAATCATTTTTGCATTAGAAATTTTTTTTAATGGTATTTGGTCTAACCCACAAACTGCTCTAATATGATTTTCAAATTGACTTATATTGTATGAATTGATTGTAAGATGGCCAGAGTTATGTACTCTAGGTGCAACTTCGTTTACATATAAATTATCATTTCTATCGATAAAAAATTCTACACACAAAGTTCCCACATATTTAAGTTCTTCTGCAATCAGCATAGCCCAGTCTTTAGATTGATTAAAAATTTTTTCATTTATTTCAGCAGGTATTTTAGAATATTTTAATATTTGATCTTCATGCGTATTCTCAATGGGCTCATAAATTTCGTATTTATTATTACTAAATCTAGTTATAATTATTGAGATTTCTTTTTTTAGTTTAACAAGTTTCTCAAGAATATATCCACTGGAAAAATCTATATTAATAGAATTTAACTCTTCGGTAGAATTTATTGGATGTTGTCCTTTTCCATCATAACCAAGAGTAGTCGTCTTCAATATACCTGGTAAAAAATCTTTCAAGGCATCTATGTCTGACTTTTTTTCAATTGATACATACCTTGTAGTTCTAATATTTAATTTATTTATAAAATCTTTTTCAGCCAATCGATGTTGAATAAGTCGATTTACAGAAGGTTTAGGTAAAACTGGTTTTAACTTGTTTATTTCACTAAGAGTTTCAAAAGGTATATTTTCAAATTCATAAGTTACAACGTCAACTTGATTAACAAAATCACTAACTTTCTCCTTGTCATCGTACTTTCCTGAAATAAATTTATTACAAAAGTTCTGAGCTGGAGCATCTACATCATCAGAAAAAATTATAGTTTTAACGTTTAATTTTTTTGCAGCAATTGCCAACATACTACCTAGCTGTCCACCTCCTATAATACCAAGAGTAATATCAGACATTTATTTAGGATTTTTTTTAACTGATTTAGTTTGACTAGATCTCCAGTTGCTCAATTTTCGTTTAATAGATGCATTCTGATTTGCTATTATTGAAGCTGCTAGTAATGCAGCATTAATTGCACCGTCTTCACCAATAGCAAGTGTTCCAACAGGTATTCCTTTTGGCATTTGAGCTATTGATAAAAGACTGTCTAAGCCTTTTAATTTTTTGCTCTCCATAGGGACACCAAGAACAGGTAATGATGTAAGTGCTGAGATCATACCTGGCAAATGTGCTGATCCTCCAGCACCTGCTATAATTACGCCT
This sequence comes from uncultured Pelagibacteraceae bacterium, assembly GCA_902520645.1. Classification (GTDB taxonomy): domain Bacteria; phylum Pseudomonadota; class Alphaproteobacteria; order Pelagibacterales; family Pelagibacteraceae; genus Pelagibacter. Next base: position 33,747 of record CABYOP010000005.1, read on the forward strand.
ATATTATTTTGTTCCGCTTTTAGAGCATAATCATACATCCTTTTTGGAGTTCTGTGAGCTGATACAATTTTTGTCTCAAAAGAAACACCAATTTTTTTTAGGGTTTTTTCTGCCAGCTGCATAGTTTTATAATCAGACTGGCTACCCATAACGATTGAAACTTTTAGATTTCTATTTTTTTTCATGAGATTTAGTAATTAGTTTATTTCAAAATTAACTTAAAATTTCAATAAAATTAATAGTATTTAAAAAACATATTGATTAGAGTTCAACTAATATGAATTTTAAAATTGATAACCTTCAATATTGTAATTGGTCAAGAGAAACCTTCGAATTTAATAGATCTGCAGGTCTTGATGCTGTTCACGTTACAATAGTCTATCATGAAGATTTCAATGAGTTATTAGCTGAGATTAAAAAATGGGAAAAACTTTTTAAAGAAAACTCAGATATAATATTTCAAGGCTGGGACTTCAAAGATATAGAAAAGGCAAATAAAGAGAAAAAAACAGCAATTTTTTTTGGTTTTCAAAATTGTTCTCCAATAGAGGATGATATAAAATTAGTTGAAAAAATACATAAACTAGGTTGCCGATTTATGCAGCTTACTTACAACAACCAATCATTATTAGCTACTGGTTGTTATGAAAATACAGACAGTGGAGTTACCAATTTTGGACGTGAAGTCATTAAAGAAATGAATAGGGTGGGTGTAGTAATTGACATGTCACATTCAGCTGAAAAAAGTACAATTGACGCAATCGAGTTAAGTCAAAAACCAATAGCAATAACACATGCAAATCCAAATTTTTGGCATCCTGCAAAAAGAAACAAATCGTCTGATTTGTTAAAAATTTTAAGTGATAGCGGAGGTATTCTTGGATTATCTTTATATCCACATCATTTAAAAGATAACACAAATTGTACCCTTGAAAGTTTTTGTGAGATGGTTGCTAAGACGGCTGAAATAATGAACACAAAACAAATAGGTATCGGATCTGATCTTTGCCTTCAGCAACCTGATAGTGTTGTTGAATGGATGAGAAATGGAACATGGTCCAAGAGTACAAATTTTGGTGAAGGTAATAAAAATAAACCTGGCTTTCCCAAACAACCTCAATGGTTTGAGGATGCTAGGGGTTTTTCAAATATCGAAAAAGGTCTTAAAAAAGTTGGATTTTCTGATGAAGAGACAAATGGAATACTTGGAAACAACTGGTACAATTTCTATAAATTAATTTAGTTATGAAAGTTCAACTTAGAGATCCAAACACCATAATGAAATTGTCAAGATTGGGATCATTTCATCAGTCTAAACTGTCTTTTTTAAGAAGTTTTCTTAATGAATTTAAAGACTGGGAATATAAGAGAGATTTATTTAATCTAGATAGATTTGGTTATGGAGAAGCAGTTTACTCTTTTAAGAAAGATAAAAGAACTTATTCACTAGTTTGTTTTGCAAATAAAATTAAAGATGACGAAAGATCAGATAGAGTAATTGCAACAAAATGGGATGCAGCATTTACATTGCATGATGGTGTTCCTACTCAAAAAGATATTGATAGACTTAAAAATGAAGTACCAAGGCAGGAAGTTGGGAGACTTTCATTTAAAGAGTTAACATTGTCTAGAGCAAATAAATCTGTTCGAGTATTTAATCATGTAGTTGAAAGATTGAGTGAAGGCAAACAACCAGATTTAGAATTGTTATCAAATGTTGGATATTTGTATAGAACAACTGCAGTATATGGATCTGGAAAATTTGGTTTAGCAGATCGTTTTAGAATTAAGAATAGAGAAGAAATTAATGGACCTTTTAGATTAGAAATGATGCTAGTTTATTTAGTTAGGCAATTTACATTTGATCAAGTAAACCAAGTCGCTCATCATAAAAACCCTAGTAAAGCCGTTGAATTGGATAAAAAGATTTGTAAAAATTTAGGTATTGGAAACTCTACTGGATTAGGTATGGCCCCATTTATTGTGAATCATCCAACCTTACTAAATAATTGGGTAATGAGCAGAGAGATCGCCTTAAAAAAAATAAGAGAAATAAAAATAGTTAAGAAAAAAGACAGTGATTTGTTTATTGATTGCCTTAAAAAATCCTTAACAAATATTACTAGTTGGAATACTGATAGCGAGTATCAGCAAATTAAAATTAAAAATCTATTAAAAGATATAAAAAAATTTATCCACTTTATTGATAATAATTTTGATTTTGAAGACGACTATCCTTTTAACCAAATATATCTTTGGTTAGAGGAGAAAGCATGTGAGGAGTGTATCGAGTATATAGTTTCTATTATGATGGAACCATATAATGAAATAACTGACCCGTTAGTAAGTCAGATGAGTTCTGAGGAGGATAAGTATTTTACTATTCCAACCAGCAGAACAATTAAAGATTTAGTCAATATTATTGAAAAGAAATATTCAAATATTTTAAAAATAAATTTTGAAAAAAAACAAAATATGCAAAATTTTTGGTTTATTTCCAAGAATAAAGAGGAGCCTAGATTAGCTGATAGATTCGAAGAAGGTGGATCTGAATTAGAACAACCACTTGCAATAGCTAGAGATGTAAAAAAACTGCATAAAAAATTATTGGATATAAAAAATAATTCTACTGTTGCAGAATTTTTGTCTAAAAATTCTGAGCTTAGACACATTGTTAGGAGAGTATTTATTGTTGAAAAATTTCCATACTCTGAGATACAAGATAATACTATTGGTAAAAATATAATGCCTATAGATATGCTAAGGTTAAAGCTATCTTTTTTTGGAGCCTTAAAATTTGATCCACGATCAGATAAGTGGTTAAGAATTTGTATGTTCCAAGGAGCACCACTACCTGATGAATTAAAAAACTATGACGAACAGTGGGTCTATAGGTCAAGTAAATAAAAAATGAAATCTTTAAGCGAGATTGAAACTACAGCTAAAAGAGCATCAAAAGCTGCTGGATTTTCATGGGGTGAAGCTGAGGAAATTGGAAAATGTATAAGACAATTAGAGATGTTTGGTTTACCCGGCATCAAACATTTAAACTCTTATTTTAATGATAAGAAAAAAAATACGTATGAGAACTTAAGTTCAATAAATCAGTCAAATTCTTCTTCTTCATATCCTTATTGCCCAATCATTTTAGGAATTAGTTTTTTAGATCAATTAAAAATAGTCGAAAATTATGAAAAAATTTATTTCTCAAACATTGCCTACCCAATTATTTTTTTATCATTTTTGAGTAGATCTTCAGAAATTAGTGGAAAAAAAATTAATGTTAAATTTGATGAGAAAGAAATTTTCTTAAATTTAAATGTAAATATTTATTCTAACTTTTTAAATTTAGAATTTCCTAAAAATTCAAAAAACTTAGAGATAAATTTTATTGATAATAAAAATAGCTTTAATGAGGATGAATGGACAAGTTTATACAAATTATCTGAGAATACTTTTGTGGAGGAGACTGACAGTCTAAAAAAAAGTGCTGCTGGAGCAGGTTTAACAGATAATGACTAAAGATTTAGATAAAGATTTTAAAGATATTAACAGCAATGATTTAGATAATATCTGTGAGGAATGTAGAAAAGAGGATGAAAGTGTATTTCAAAATCTTATAATGACAGGGTTTAAACTTTGTAAATCTTGTAGGGTTTCTAAAACTATTTTTCCACTTTAACTTATTTGATTAACCGGCAGCATATTCATTCTGCTCATCACAAAAGAAATAGATAAAAAAGCTATAATTAAGAAAGATAAAAGAATAATTCCAAAAGATTTGAAATTAGATTTTAAATTTAAAATTTGTTTTGTTGAAATAATTAAACCTGCAAATATCCAGAATTGTGTAAGAAAAATTATTGGTATCATTAAGTCAGGTGTTACTGCAAAAAATCTAAGTAGTCCAGGAGCATGTGCGTAACCAACTGCAGTTAAAACTTTTTTAAATGAAACTTTAGTTTGTTTATCTGGAAAAAGTTTTACGCCTATAACATAAATAAAAATTGCCCAAATCAACCAAGTAATAATTGCGGTAATGCCAGACATTGCAACTGCAGTTTTAATGATTGTGTTTGCTGCAACTGCTCCAGCTATACCATCTAAAATCATTATAATACCTGCAAAATAAATTGAGGCTTCAGTAAAATTTTTATTATCTGAATAAAGTGTTTTATCTAATTTTATTGATTTAAAAATTATATTTAAAAATTCACCAAACATTAATTTTTTTTCTTTTTATTTTTTTGTGCTTTATAAGAGACTATCAAGGGAAATACTATTAAAGCAATAGTAATAGTAATACAAATTACAATTAAAAACCCTTTTGTCATTGATTTTGTGGGGAAGCTAAACTTAACTTCCCCATAATATTTTTAGCCTTTTACAACTTCTCTTGTGTTAGCGTTAAAAGACTCTTTAAATGGAATATCAACCACAACTGCATCAACTGGAACTCCAGCTTTTTCAGAGTATTGTTCGGGTAAGTGCACTTTAAATTTTGTCCCAACCTTACCTTTTGGAAAACCATTTGCATTTAGAGTTCCATCAAATGGCACATATCCCATTGCAATGTTCTGTTTTTTTTCAGGATGATACCAAGGAGAAGTAATAAATCCTACAGGATCACCACCACTTTCAGGGGAAACTAGCCAAAAATCAGGTGCATAATCTTCAATTGGTTTACCTCCAAACTCTAATCCAACTAATTGAAGTTTATAAGGTTTTTTTCCATCAATAAGATCTGCTTTCATTTTTTCTAAAGCTGATTTTCCTACATAATCTCCTTTTTTATTCCACTCTCCTTTTCCAGATAAAGAAACTTGATATCCCAGGTTACACTGAAATGGATTATGTTGCTGGTCCATGTCTTGTCCCCAAGAAAGAATACCTGCTTGAATTCTTCTATGGTGTGCTGGTGCAATAACCATGAGGTTATGTTTTTTTCCTGCTTTAAGAACAGAATTCCACATATCCTCAGCATATAGAGTTGCATTTCTTAAATATATTTCATAACCAGCCTCCCCAGAAAAACCAGATTGTGAAATAACACAACTTCTCCCACCTATATTTGCTTCCGCCAATCCATAAAAAGGCATGTTATCAAAGTCTACTTGATCTCCACAAAGGTCTTTCATTAAAGCTTTTGATTTAGGTCCTTGGATTTGGACTGGACATGCATCTATCTCTTCTACTGTGCAATTAAATCTTCCATCTGCATTTACGCCTTGCAAATACATTCCAATATCAGAATCTGATAAAGAAAACCAAAATTCATCTTCAGAAATTCTTAATAGAATTGGATCATTTAAGACACCCCCATAAGCATTACATAAAATTACATACCTTGCTCTCATTGGAGAAATTTTAGTTGCATCTCGTGTGATTACATAATCAGTAAATTTTTCTGCATCTGGACCCTTTACTCTTATTTGTCTTTCAACAGCAACATTCCACATAGTTACATGATTAACAATCGCATCATATTCTACCATTGCACCACCATCTTCAGGTTTTACATAACCTCTTGGATGATAAATACGATTATAGACAGTTGCTCTCCAACATCCTGCCTGCATTGATAAATGCCAATACGGTGATTTTCTCACTCTTGTTGAAATTAACATTTCAACTTTTGTTGGCCCACTTTGTCGTAAATTGTATGGTACTTCTCTGTCTGATTGATCAACAGAAGTAACATGTTTTAATTTAGTATAGTCAAATTCATTAGACATAACTATTCTCCTTCAACCACTTGTTAGTTTCCTTCAAGCCGCCGAATGTATAAATGTGGAAGTTATCAGTATGCGATTTAACTTTCCCAATTAAATCATTAGGGTCTTTAGGTTTCAATAAATCTAACGCCTTAGTAAAATTAGATTTAAGAAAGTTAATAGAATTTTTTGCCCCAACAATATTAGCAAACTTGATCAAGCTAGATATTTTTAATGGCCCAGTAATTCCAACATGCACTGGTACGCTTTGTTTAGAAATAAAATCTATGATAGGCTGAGGATCAAGTAACCATTGAGTTACGATATAATCAGCATAAGGCTTTTTATCTATCATAGCTTTTTCTAATTCTGAGTCGGATATATCAGGACTCCCCTCAGGATGTCCAGCTATTCCTATTTTCATTTTTTCGAAATATCCTGTTTCTAAAAGTTGAAATGAACTGTCAAATTTTCCTGCAGGCTCTCTACCACCACCAATAATTAAAACTTGTTTAACTCCACCGTCCTTACATCTGGAAACATAATCTTTAAGTTCCTTTTCATCTTGCATCGATCGAGCTGGAAAGTGGGGTACTGGATTAAATCCTTTTCTAACAAGTTCTGAAGCCTTTTCTGCAGTTTCTCTATAATCTCCACCTGGCAACATAGTGATGTAAACATCACTTAATGCAGGGACCACATCAACTTCTGTCTTTGGTCCAATTTCTAGAGAAAAATTCATTTTTTCAGATCATTATCTGTTTTCAAAAAGCTGTCAAAGAAATTCATCTATCTATCTCAATGAAATTTGTTGCCAAAATTTATGCGAATGATAATTTTTTTTGTGCATCAGAATCTTAAAAATTTACCCTTATCAAAGATACTAGATATTGAAAAAATCAACAATGTAGACAAGCCAATAGAAGTGGCAAATGGCTTACCTAATGAGTGCTATACAAATCAAGACTATTTGGCTCACGAAAAAGAAAAAATTTTTTATAATAAATGGACAGCAATTGGGGTTGGAAGCTCAATTCCAAAAATTGGAGATGCCAAACCCTACAATCTACTCGGGATTCCTTTGATATTAATCAGAGACAAAAATATGGATGTAAGAGTTTTTCACAATGTCTGTAGTCATAGGGGATTTAAACTTCTGGATAAGGCCTGCACGTTAAAAAATGTTATTAGATGTCCGTATCATTCTTGGGCTTATGATTTTAATGGACAATTAGTTGCAACTCCTCATATTGGTGGCTTAAATAATCATCAGTCTACAAACTTCAATAAAACAAAGAGTAATTTAAAAGAAGTTAAAACTAAACTTTGGATGGACATAATATTTGTAAATATTAACTCAAATGAGTTAGATTTTGACCATTATATCAAACCTCTCGAAGAAAGATGGTCGAAATTCATAAATAAAGACGATCAAAAGTTAATAGTAAAATCAAATGACTATGGTTACTTCAGCCTAGAAGTAAAAACCAATTGGAAATTTGCTATAGAAAATTATTGCGAAAGCTATCATTTGCCTACAATTCATCCTGAACTAAATAAAATATCTAACATTAATGATCATTATCACATTCAAGATTTACCAAATCGATTTGCTGGACAAGGAAGTAAAAAATATGATCAAATTGTGAAACGTAATAAAATTTTTGATACATTTCCTAATTGGGAAAAAAGTATGTTAAAAAATTCAGAATACATAGCTCTATTCCCAAATGTTATGATTGGTTTGCATGTAGATCATTTTTATGTTTTTTGGCTAGAACCTTTAGCAATGAATAAAACAAAAGAACATATGCAAATGTATTATGTTGGAGAAGAGAGTGCAAACGGTGAACAATTAAAAGAAATGAGAAAACAAAATTTAAAATTTTGGAAAGATGTAATGTTAGAAGATATAAATGCTGTTGAAGGTATGCAAGAAGGTAGGAATTCACCTGTTTACAATGGAGGAATTTTTTCCCCAATAATGGATCAACCAACCCATCAATTTCACAAATGGGTAGCTCAAAATTTAATAGGATAAAATTTTATGGCACTAAAAGATGTGGGAAATAAAGTTCCAATTTACAAACTCAAGACTACCGACGAAGTGATGAGGTATTATGATGAGTGGGGAGAAAAAGATAAATATAATAGAGATATGGTTGAATGGAACTATACAGGCCCCAAAGAAACTGTTGAAGTTATAAAAAAATATCTCGTAAATAAAGAAACACTTTTTTTTGATGCAGGATGTGGAACTGGATTAGTAGGACTACAACTTAAAAAATTTGGTTATAAAAACTTTCATGGTGCTGATCTTTCACAAAAGTTATTAGACACAGTACCAAAAAATTTATATCAAAAATTATTTAAGATTGATTTAAACAAACGTATTGAAGTAAGTGATAATCTTTATGATAGTGTTATGTGTGTTGGAACTTTTACGTTTGGACACGTGAAATCTGATGCGCTAGATGAGTTTGTAAGAATAACAAAACCTGGTGGTTTGATTTGTTTTACAATTAACGAAGGAATTTATAAAGACTATGGTTTTGATAAAAAAATTTCAAATTTAAAAGCTAACCATAAATGGATAGAAATGCAATTTTTTAAATCTGACTACATAGCAAGTAAAGACGTAAATGCTTGGTTAGGATTGTATAAAGTAAAATGAAAATAATTTTGGTAATGGGATTACCTGGTGCAGGTAAAACAACTTTAGCAAATGAAATAGCACCGTATTTAAATGCTAAAAGATTAAATGCTGACGAAGTAAGAAAAGCAGCAGATGATTGGGATTTCTCAAAAGAAGGAAGGATTAGACAAGCAAAAAGAATGGCTGATTTTGCCATAAAGTTAAAAGGTGAAGGTCATTATGTTATTGCAGATTTCATAGCACCAACTCCAGAAGCGAGAAGCTTATTTCCAGCAGATTTCACAATTTGGGTAGATACAATTAAAGAAGGACGTTTTGATGATACAAATCAAATGTTTGTAAAGCCAAAAACATTTGATTACCATATTACTACTCAAGATGCTAAGAATTGGGCTTTAAAAATCGTTAAGGAGATCAAAAAATGACATATCAATGGGATAATAAAAAACCAACAGCCCAAATGCTTGGAAGATGGCAACCATTTCATGATGGTCATTACACTTTATTTAAAGAAATTATTAAAAAAACAGGTCAAGTTTGTATTCAAATAAGAGACGTACAAGGTGTAGATGATAATCCATTTGATTTTGATACTGTGAAAAAAAATATAGAAGATAGATTAAACCCTGAATTTGAAGGAAGGTTTAAGATTATGGTAGTGCCAAATATTACCAATATTT
>CABYOP010000006.1 GCA_902520645.1 uncultured Pelagibacteraceae bacterium
ATAAGAGCTAAACCAATTAATGAATACAAATTAGGTACTTGATTAAATCTGACAATACCAACAATAACAGTTGCTATAATAGTCAGTCCTGCAAATGACGCATAAGTTATACCCATTGGTATATTTTTCATAACTAAAGAAAGTGCATACATACATAAGACTATGGTAATAGCGGTAATTACACTTGGAAAGAGATGGGTAAAACCTTCAGCACTTTTTGCAAAACTGTTAGAAGTAACACCTAGGAAAACAGCAATTCCTAGAAAAAGGTAGGAAGTAGCGAGACTCATTTTATGACTTTAAATGATATCCCGCTAAATTTATATAATTATTTAGGTATTGGAGTAGCACCTGTCTCCAAGCTTGCTATTTTTCCATCTTTGTATTTATAAACAGCCATAACAGCTTCAACATTACCATCATTAAATGTAACAAAAGCATGATGAACACCTACTTCATCATTTTCATAAACTATTCTTACTTTATCTTGATTAATGTCACCACTCATAGCCCATTTCATTACGTCAGCTTTAGTTAAAACATTTCCTGACTTATGCATTGTAAATTTAAAATCATCATGCAAAAGTTCATTCATTGCTGCTTCATCTTTGTTTTTCAAAGCAGTGCTATATTTTTCTAATATTGACATTTTTATGCTCCTTGTATTATTATCCCATTAGTATTTGCATTAACTAATCGGATTTTTTTTATTGGTTGATATTCTTCCGAATTGTACCATTCCAATGCTTTTTCATATGAAGGAAACTTTATTACAACAGTTCTGCTATATTGCCAAGCTCCTTCTATAATTTGGTTTGTACCACCTCTAATTATGTAATCACCACCAAATTTTTCTGCAATAGGTTTAACTTTTTCAACATATTCTTTATAATCTTCTGGATTAGTTACCTCTATGTTAAAAATAGCATAGCCAGCTTGCATTTTTTTTTAATTAAGCATTAAAATCTATAATGTCGTCTGTGCACTCAGCAAATTTGTGAGGTTCAAAGAAATCATTCATAGGTGTTAATTGTTTGTTGATTGATTCAGTATCGTTACCTTTCCACCAGCAAAACATAGTTAAATTATCACCTGGAGTATTCCAACTCATTTGACACTTTGCATTTTCTCCAGACATTGATTTAACCATATCCTCCTTAGACATTGAACCAACGACTTCCATCATTTTAGCCTTAGCCTCTTTAGACTTAAATGTATGAGTTACTATATAGTTTTTCACTTTTTTCTCCTTTTTAAAATTAAAGACTTATCTCTGACATTTCCCAAAGCTGAGCACTTTCTATGCATTCTTCATAAATTGCTTTTGCAGTTGGATTATTTCCAGACACAAACTCTTTCATTCCTGCTTCATTATGAACTGTAACCTTAAACAACATACCTGTTTTATCTGGTTTCATTGCCCCAATAGTTTTTTCTGGATAGGCAACACTTTTTCTGACACCCATACCTTCATCAGATTGCATCCATCCCATGAAAGTCTCCATTTTACCTTCTTTAAAATTTACTAACGCTAGCATTTCTTTATCCATTTTTTCTCCTTTCGTAAATTTAATATAAAGTCTGTACTACTTTTTTTACTCTTTCTTCACCGTCCGGAACAGCTGAGTTTACAAAAGTATGACAAGCTTCTGTTTTTGCTTCATCATATTTTGAGCCATAAAACTTATCGACAGCTTTATTAACTCCATCATCCCATTCTTTTTCAGGAATTCCTATTTCTAAAGCATATGATTTAAGAACCTTAACAGATGCCATTGATTTTTCTTTCATACTGTATTCAAAAGTTTCACCAGATGGCAAAAAGTAGTTAGCCATATAAATCCCACTGCATTCCCAAGCTTTAGATTTATCGCTATCCGACATCCCCGCAATTGCAGTTGATGAAAGAAGGGCACTAAAAAGTATTACCAATGTCGTTTTTCTCATTATTTATCTCCTTTGTTTAATTAATAAGTAAAGTTTCCACTCATTTGATTTAATGAATGAGCCATTCCAGCTTTACCTTTTAAATTTTGTCTACTAGAGAAACCTGTTCCAGAAATTTTTTCATATTTTCCAGTTCCACCAACAATTACAAACTCTCCAGATCCACCTTGGCCTCCAGTTCCTTTACCTTTATAATTAATGAAAACCTTTTCACCATCCATTAAGTAAAAAGTACACATACCAGTTTCGTCATCAAATTTACCAGCAACTAAAGTTAAACCTCCAATACAGTGCATTGTAGATTTATCAAAAATGCTTCCTTCTTTATCTGAAAGTCCAGCATTACCATCATAAGTAATACTCATATTTCCATTACCAGCATTCATAATATTCATCGCCCAAGAACCAGCTCCAGAGGCATTAAATTTACCTGTATCAGCTAATGAGTAAGTTGTTAAACATGTAAATATTAGAGTTAATAGTATTTTTTTCATTTATTTTTTCTCCTATTTTTTCATTGCATTAAACATACTCAATGTATCATCGTATGTTGTCATTGAAGATATTTTGCCATTGTCAGCAACTTCAAAAAAATGTCCAAACATTGTATCCATTCCACTTGCTTTTCCTGTACACTTAACAAATACCTTGTTACCTTCAGAAATCATTTCACCTGGAATAACTTGAAAATTATCCCATGCTCCAGGAATTTTTTGAAAAGTTTCCATCATAGCTTGTTTACCTTTATGGACTCCTGATAGAGGGTGTTTGCCGACTTCGCCTGGAAAGGTCCAAGTACACTCATCATGAACTAAGTCATTAAACATAGTTTCCATGTCACCCTTACCAAAAGCCTCATAGGCTTTTTTTACAACATCTTTTGCTTCCATAAATTTTCCTTAATTTTTTGTTTAATTTTAAAAATTTACGCTATCCTTAACGACATAGTGTTACACATTCATTAAAACGTCATGCGTCAAATGTGTATATCAAATATGCAAAACCTACATCAACTTACAATTGAAATGTAATTTTTTTATTTAAGAAATACAGTGTATTCAAAATTTATTTTTGATATTATTTATTTATGATCGAAAAATTTAATGGAGTTTTTTATTTAATTCTATTTTTAATTCATTTTGTAGGCTTTGCTTATTATGGATTTAGATGTGTTTTCCAAACTCAATCTTTTTTAAATCAATATGGAATGGATGCTACAGGTGCTGGTGTAGTTAGATTTTTTGGATCTATATTTATCGGTTCAACATTAATGGCAATCTATGTCGGCTTTATAAGACCTAATGGCTTAGAAGCAACTTGGGGTTTCTTTAATGTAATTTTCTTACAAAATCTATGTGCATTTGTTGTTGGTTTTTACAGTACAAAAATAAATAAACTTGGACATACTGACAAGACATCGGATGAAGCAATCTACGCTCCTTTAGTACTAACAATCTTAAGCGGTGTTCTTTGTTACGGATTAGCTGATAAGATTTATATCTAAAACCAACTAGGTATTGGTAGTCCTTTTTCTTCTAGGAACTTTTTATTAAACATTTTAGTTGCGTATTTATCGCTTCTATCACAAAGAATTGTAACAATTGTTTTTCCAGGACCAAGTTCTTTACCCATTCTAATAGCACCTGCAATATTAATTCCACAGCTAGTACCTAAGCTTAATCCTTCATTTTGAATTAAATCATAAAGAATTGGTAAAGCCTCATTGTCATCTATTGAATAGGCATCGTCTATTTTAGCATCTTTAAAGTTTGCAGTTATTCTACTGGATCCAATACCCTCAGTTATTGAACCACCTTCAGATTTTAGTTCTCCATTTTTTATATAATTATAAAGAGCAGAACCTTTTGGATCTGAAAGGAAAATTTTTATATCTTTATTTTTTTCTTTAAGAGCATTACTGACACCTGAAATTGTTCCACCAGTTCCTGAAGAACATACAAATCCATCAACTTTACCATTAGTTTGATCCCAAATTTCTTTACCAGTTCCTTCATAATGACCTTTAGCATTTGCTACATTGTCAAATTGGTTAGCCCAAATTACTCCATTATTATTTGAAGGTCTAAGTTCATCAGCTAATCGTGCTGCAACTTTTACAAAGTTATTATCATCTTTATAAGGTTTGGCTGGAACTAATTTTAGTTCTGCACCTAAATTTCTTAAAAGATCTTTTTTTTCTTGAGTTTGATTATCATTCATTACAATGATTGTTTTATATCCCAATGAATTTCCTAAAAAACCTAATCCAATTCCAGTGTTACCAGCAGTTCCTTCAACAACCGTTCCACCTTTAGCAATTAATTTTTTTTCTTGAGCATCTTTAATTAAAGCAAGAGCTGCTCGATCTTTTACAGAGCCTCCAGGATTTAAAAATTCTGCTTTTCCAAAAATATTACAACCAGTAATCTCTGATGCAGCTCTTAATTTTATTAATGGAGTATTTCCGATCCCTGAAATAAAATCATTTTGAATATCATTCATTAGTCTGATTTTTTATCACTATCAGGAGTAATACCATATGGTTTAAATTCACTGTCTGCGATACCAACATTTTTAGCAGGTATACCAACCATCACAGCTTTTTCAGGAACATCTTTTGTAATTACAGCATTTGCTCCAATTTTTGCACAACACCCAACAGTCACTGGACCTAAAACTTGAGCACCTGATCCAATAACAACTTCATTTTCAATTGTTGGATGACGTTTAATATTTCTTTGATTATCTGAATTTATAGAAGGAGCTATTCCACCTAACGTTACCATATGATAGATAGTTACATTATCACCAATTTCTGAGGTTTCTCCAATAACAACTCCCATACCGTGATCAATAAATAAATTTTTTCCTATTTTGGCTTTAGGATGAATTTCAATACCAGTCATGAATCTTGAAAATTGTGAGATGATTCTTGCAATCAAATCAAATTTTGCTGTAGAAAAAAAATTTGCTATTCTATGAAAAAAGACCGCCTTAACACCTGGGTAAGTTAAAATTAAACTTAATTTTGACTTTGCCGCGGGGTCTCGGTCGATTATTGATTGTAAAAAGTCATTCATATTTATGCTAGTTGAATTTGAAATTACAGGTTATATAATGATTATATTCAGTAATTAAAGGACAATTTATGTACAAAAACACTAACTGTTTTCACCTAGCAATTCCATGTGGAGACTTAGAGATAGCGAAAAAATTTTATAGTGAAACTTTAGGATGCAGATTAGACAATTCAGCTCAAGAGTGGGCAGATGTTGATTTTTGGGGAAATGAATTAACCTTACATAAAAGTGAGCATAAATTAGATAGTGAAAGACATGATGTAGACATGGGGAACGTATCAGTGCCTCATTTTGGAGTTCATTTATCTAGAAAAGATTTTGATAGTTTAAAGCAAAGATTAAAAGATAGTGGAACAAAATATTATGATGAACCTTATTTAAGATTTAAAGGCACTAAATATGAGCAAGAAACTTTCTTTGTTAAAGATCCAAACGAAAATATTTTAGAAATCAAAACACTTACTGCTAATTCAGACTAATTTTTTTGAATGAAAAAAAATCTGGATTCTTACAGTGAAACTCTGTTTCACTTGATTAATTTTCGAAATAGACAGTTTAGAGATTCAAGATCAATGATTGGTATTGATTATGAGTCTTTTATAATTATCTCAACAATTGGAGCTCATTATTTGAAACATAATACTAAACAAGGGAGTAATTGGGATAGCGTTTGGGAGAACACAAGACAAAAAAAAATAGAGGAAATATATAGTAAAAAAAAATTAACTATTTTTGCTGTATCTCATATTTTAGACATACCAAGAGAAACTGTAAGAAGAAAAGTTGAAATTATGAAAAAAAAGAAACTAATCTCACATAGTACAAAATTAGGTTTATTACCTACTGAAAAAATTGAAGAAATTATGAAACCTTTTGCAAAACAGGAATTAAATACCCTAGCTAAATTTTTACAGGAGTTAAAAAAGCATAAAACTTTAGATCAATTGTTAAACTTAAAAAATTAGTAAATAATTTGGAATTTTTATTATTAGGTTTCTTTACCAGCCTTAGTTTAATCTTAGCTATTGGAGCTCAAAATATATTCGTAATAGAGCAGGGCTTAAAAAAAAAATTTATATTTATAGTTTGTCTTATTTGCTCAATTTCAGATTTTTTTCTTATATTTATTGGCATTTTTCTTTTTAATTATTTTAATCATTATTTTAGTTCAACAATTGAATTAATTTTTAATATTCTTTTACTCTTATTTCTAATCTATTTTATTTGTTCAAAAATAAAATTTGATAATCAGAGAATTGATCTTAATCAAAATTATAAAAAAACATCGTTAAGAAGTATAATTTCTAAAACTTTAGGTTTTACTTATTTAAATCCTCATGTTTATTCAGATACAGTTTTCTTTTTAGGAAATTTTTCTAAGAGTTTTTTATTAGCTGATAAAATAATATTTGGAATTGGAGCTTCTTTAGCCTCAATATTATTTTTCTTTTCCATTGGATATGCATCAAATTATTTTTCAAAATACTTAAATAATGAAAAAGTATGGAGAATAATAAACTGGATAATAATATCTATAATGTCATTTATTGCTTTATATGTACTTCAAGAAATAATAAACACTATTAGTCTTTAACTTTATTCCACTCAGCCATGCCACCAGAAATATTTTTTACATTCTTAATTCCCATATCCTTCATAGTTTTTGTTGCTAGTGTACCTTGTCCACCAACACCACAAAAAACTACATATTCTTTATCTGGATTTTCTTTAAACATATTGTTTTCAAGAGGGCTGCCGTCAGCTAAATAAAACTCAAGTAAACCCCTATCCATGTGTATAGCATTTCCTATTGTTCCTTTTGAAAAGCTATCTTTATCTCTAACATCAATAAATTGGACATTTGGGTCATTACTCTTTTTCTTTGCATCTTCTGCAGTTATATTTTCAATCTCACTGCTCACGCTCATTAGTTCTTCAAATTTTTTCATTGTTCTCCTTTAAATTTAATATTTATTCTAGATAGTACCCAAGATTTTATAAAAGTGAATTATTTTAATAATTATTTTTGTTGTGACATAGGTGATTATTGAAATAATAAATTTTTTTCGTAGGAGTATAAAATGAATAACAAAAGAAATTTCATAAAAATTGCAAGTCTATCGTTTTTGTCATTACTTTTAGCCCCTTACAAATTTGCTTTTTCGGAAATTAAAAAAATTATCAACAAAAATTTAACCAAAAAGCAAAAAGAAATCATGTTTAATGAAGGAACAGAAAGAGCTTTTACAAGTAAATTACTTAATGAGAAAAGAAAAGGATTTTACCATTGTGCTAATTGTGGAGCCAAATTATTTTCTTCTGATGCAAAATTTAATAGTGGAACTGGCTGGCCATCTTTTAGTGAGGCATTACCAGGTGCTTTTAAAACTAAAATAGATTATTCTTTTGGTATGAGAAGAATGGAATATCATTGTGCAAATTGTGGTGCTCATCATGGACATGTTTTTCTCGATGGCCCAACTGCTACTGGAAAAAGATTTTGTAATAATGGTTTGTGCCTGTTGTTTGTCCCTGAAACTTAAAATTTAAATATATTTTTATTTATTTTACTTATTTCTTTAAAGGCACCATTAAATTTTTTAGACCTGTGAAATTTTCCAGGAAAAATAAAACATTTCAATTTAGCTTTTATTGCAGAATTAAGACTTTCCTGCGTATCCTCTATTGCAATACATGCGTTGGGACTTAGTCTAAGTTTTTTTAAAGCTAATTTGTATATTTCAGCAGATGGTTTAGATTTTTTAACTAATGTTGAATTACCAATAAAGTTAAAATCTCTTTTATTTAAATTTTCTCTTAAGCAAAAAAAAATAGAGTTAATATTATCAAGAGTTGTAGAAGTAACTAAAGCTAGTTTAATTTGATTTTTTTTACTGTACTTTATTATTTCCTTAACACCAGGTCTTAATTTAAGTTTATTTTTTTTTAGATAGCGATTAAATATTTTTGTTTTTAATTTTCTTATATTTTTAGAATTAACATTGCTTTTAGTCTGTTTTGCATATCTCAATATTCTTTCTTCACCCCCAGATTTATTGAGTAAATTTTTGTAAATTTCCTTTGTCCAATTCCATTTAAGACCTGCAATTTTAAATGCACTATTAAATGATTTTCTTTGAATTTCTGAGGTTTCAACAATTGTTCCAATTGATCCAAATAATAGAGCTTTGTATTTTATCAACCTTTGATAGCTCCAGCTGTTAGACCACTAATAATTTGCCGTTGAAAAAACATTACTAATATAAAAAGAGGAGCTGTAGCTGATACAACGGATGATACGGCCCACATTAAGTTTCCTTCATGTTGATTAGTTCCAAGATAACTTTGTATTTTTGGAACCATTGTGTGATTTTCTTGATTTAACAATAACGCAGTCACTGTAAAATCATTATAAGCTAACATTAAACTAAACAATCCTGCAGTTATCACACCTGGCCACATAACAGGCATTATAATATGTCTAAATGTTTGAAAATATGAACAACCGTCTATCAATGCACTTTCATCAAGTTCCTTAGGAACAGTTTTAAAAAATGAATACAGCAGCCATAATGTAAATGGTTGATTAATAGCTACCAGTACCACAATCGTTGTTGGTAAAATTCCCCAAATTTGTAATTGAAAAAATGGAAATAAATATCCAGAAACCAGAGTTATGTGAGGCATTGCTCTAAAAATTAGGGCAATTATTAATAACCAAAATGCATAATTTTTTGTAGATCTTGACAATGCATATGCACCTAAAGTTCCAAGAAATAATGATATTGAGACTACACTTATCGTTACTATTACTGTGTTTCTAGATGCTTTCCAAAATTCTCCCTCAAACCAAGCACCACTATATGCTTCGGTTGTAAACTTTGCTCCAGTTTCGATAAATGTATTAAAAGCTGTTATTGCGTACCACCAATCTGCTCTCGAAAAAAAATCTGCTCTTACTTTAAAAGATCCCCAAAAAGTCCAGATAAATGGAAAACATGCAATAAGCAACCAAATCACAATAAAAATTGTGTTAGAGGTTTTTAAACTGTTTGATTTTTTATCTAGTCCGTAATCCATTGTTATCTATTAGTTTTAAATTCTCTCCAGGTTCTAATTAATACAGGAGCAAGAATTATTGAAATTCCAACTATTGTCATGATTGAGGTCGCTGCTGCAGAACCAAATAATATTACTTCCTCGTTTACTAAATTGTCATAAATTAACCAAGATAAAGATTGAGCACTTCCCTCGGCACTAAAACCAATTATTGGTTCAAATACTCTAAAATTATCCATCAAAGAAATTAATGCTACAAAAGTAACCACAGGATATATGTGAGGCAAAACAATATGCTTAACTCTTTGAAACCTTGAGGCACCATCTATGATTGATGCTTCTAAAGGCTCCTGAGGCACTGTTTGAAGAGCAGCATAAAAAACAACAAATGCAAAAGGAGAATGATGCCAAATTCCATAGATAATAATTGTAATCCACATCAATGTCTTCGAAGATTTTAAAGATAAATAAGGGTCATTCATTAACATTTGTAAGTTAGCTCCGATAATTCCCTCTGCATCTATCATCCAAAATAAAACTAATGAACCAACTAAAGGAGTTACAATCATTGGTAAAATTGTTCCAAAAATTAGAGGCCCTCTTATTTTTCTAGAAATTGCATTTAAACTTAATGCAATTATAAATCCTAAAAGTAGAACACACGGAGTGACAAATACACAATAAGTAAGTGTAAAAACTAAAGCTTTATAAAATGGAAGATTACCAACTTTGTTTATGAAGTCTCCAATTGATTTACTTTCATCCCAAAACTCTGATACTTGATCTACAGCAAGGTGATTTCTATCTATATAAGTACCAAACCCGTTAAATTTTCCTAGAGGTTTTTCATCTCTAACCTTAGAGGTTGCCTCCTGATCAACAACTACTGAAACTTTGCATCCAAATGGATCACATTTTTTAACTTCAACTAGTATTTGATCGTGCTGAGCATAAAAGGACTGAACACCTGTCGAAATAATAGGTAACCCAATGAACAAAATCATTGCTAAACCAGCTGGTAAAAAAAACCAGAAAAAACTTCTATTTGGCATTAGATGTTTATTTAGTGGGGGTAATTAAACCCCCACTTAAAAATTTAGATTTTATAGAAATCCTTGTTCTTTTGCTTTAGTCATGTAAGCAGCTTCAACATCTTTTAAAGCTTGCTCTGCTGACTCGTTTCCTTGCAAAAATTCAACAATTTCACTTCCAAGAGCACCATGCATCAAACCCATTTGAGGTAACATTGGGTATGGTTTTGCTCCCATTTTAACTGCTTCGATAACTCCAACAGATTTTGGACCAGGTACAAAACCTTCAACTAACCAAACTGCTTGATCAGCAGCTTTTGCAACCATCTCTTTAGAAGATGCTGCATGAGCCATTGCTCTAAAAGAAGCTTCAGCATCTGCATCAGATCTATTTTTAGCTAGCGTAAATCCATCCCACCATAATGTTGCTGCAGGTATATTTCCTCCACCAACAGTTGCTGGTGCAACTAATTTTGTAGCGGCAGTTATTTTTGCATCACCATCATCATCTAATAAAGTTCCAGATCTTGAAGCCCACAATGTCATTATGGCTACATTTCCAGCTTCCCATTCAACTTTAATAGCCTCACTATCATGAGTTAAATGGTCAGGGTTACTTAGGTCTGCTAATTGTTTTAACATATTAAGTGTTGCTATACCTTTAGCGTTATTAATATTTGGTTTTGCAGACCCAGCTTTGAAAAATTCACCACCATGACCAATATACATGTTTACAAATTCCTCAGCTAAATTCCAACCTGCTTTATAAGCTGCAGCATAAGGATATTTCATTTTTCCAGCTGCTCTAATTTTCTCGGACGCCGCAACAACTTCCTCATAAGTTTTAGGAATAGCGATGCCATTTTCTTTTAAAACATCTGTTCTTACATATAAATGTTGAGTGTTAGCCATAAATGCTACAGCCATAACTTTTCCATCAATAGTTATCAATTGAGAATCTTGAATCCCTTTTCCATATTTTTTAACTAGATCATTCATTGGTCTAATTAAGTCTGCATTCATCAATGGAACTATCGAACTATTTGCTGCAACTCTCACAGAAAATTCCGAAGGATTTGCTGTTAAAGCTGGCACAGCAATTTTGTTATGTTCTGCTGAATGTGTCACTTTAAAGTCAGCTTTCCCTTTACATTCACTTGCAGTCTCAACAAGAGTTCTTAATGCAGGAAAATCATTAGCTAAAATATTTATTGAACCTGATTTTATATTACAGTCTGCATTGGCGTAAGTACCAAAAAGTAAAAACGTTAATGCAATTAATATTCTTTTCATATTTATTACCTTTCTTTAAATTTAGATTAAACTCTATCAAATACTATTATGTATTTTATTAGGACATTTTGTCGTTTTTTTTAACAGTTGGAAAGTAAAAAATTAGAGCACTTTATTTGCAAGTTCTGTTCCTAACACAAGAGACTCTAATTTTTTATAAACTATGTTTTCATCAACATTTCCAAAACCTGCAAAAGTGCTGAAACCACAGTCAGTTCCAGCCATTAATTGACTCTTATCAATCACTTTTGAAAATTGAATTAGTCTATTTTTTACAACTTCAGGATGTTCTACAAAATTTGTTGTGGAGTCTATAACTCCTGGGGCTATAATTTTATCTTGAGGTAACTTTATCCCCTCAAACGCTTGCCACTCATGTGAGTGTCTTGGATTAGAAGACTCTAGTAAATATGTTCCAACATTTGCTTTTAATATTAATGGCAATATTTTTTCCAAAGAAATATCATGTGAGTGTGGACCTTCGTAGTTACCCCAACAAATATGCATTCTAATATTTGATTGAGGAATATTTTCTATAGACTGATTAAGGAATTCTATTTGTTTTTCTGCTCTTTTTAAAAAATCTTCTTCAGACAAATCTTTAAAAGTCATATGTCTTGCTAATGCAAGATCGGGACAATCTAATTGTAAATATATTCCATCTGAAACAATTTCTTCATACTCTAACTTCATTAGGTTAGATAAAGCATTTAAATATTCATCATCATTTTTATAAAATTTGTTTGGTAGAAATGCAGAAATTACACCTGGAGATGCAGCATTCATAAAAGCTTTATTATGACTATTTTCTTTAAGAGCTTCTTTAAAATTATTGATATCTTTTGACAAAGACAAGGTATCTTTAATTTTTAATTCACGAGTACAACAAGGCCTTGTATAAGTTGGTGTTCCACCTGTTCTTGCAATTCGTTCTTTAAATGTTGGAAAATCATCAAGATCTTTAGGTGCTTTCCTATCACTTTCCCCTGAAAATCCGTCTATTCTGTCTTTGACGTAAGTTGCATAACTTATTTTAGACATCTCTCCATCACTTATAAAATCAATACCAAGATCAATTTGTTTCTTAACAATTCTTTTCACATCTTTTTTGACTACCGAGTCAAAATTTACTAAATCAATTTTTTCTTTTTTGTCTTTTTTAAATAGAAGATCAGATAATTCATTTGATCTAGGTAAACTTCCAACATGTGTAGTGTTAATCTTCTGCATTTTAATTACCACTCATTAAAATTTGTTTCCAAATTGCAACTTCATCAAAAAGAACCCATTCTCTTATTACTCCATCTTGATTTAACTCCACATGATTTATTCCCATAAAAAATAATTTTGAATTTGTTTTTTTTCCATAATCTTCACTATCTTTATAATGTTCACCCTCTAAAAACCATCTAATCGAAGCTCTAGGGTTTTTATTAGGTTCATCAAGATATCCAATATGTTCTATAGTGAATTTAGTATCAGCAAGAATTTCTTTTAATGAGTTCCATAATTTAGCTACATCCTCTCTACCATGACCTATTTTATTGCCTGGCCAGTAAATAGTTGAGGCTCTATTGTAATCTTGAAAATTATATCCTTCACTAAAAACTTTATTTAATATCTTAGAATATCTTTCACCCGCAGAATTTATTTTTACCTCATCAGGTTGATAATTTGATGGCTTGATATCATTTTTATCAAACAGTTTATTAGCTTTTTCTAATCCACCCTCATTATCAATCATAATTTGAGCAAATTCTTTTGGTGTGTAACCTATTTGTCTTACCATTGCTCCTTGATCCCTCACTATCCACTCATCGTAAACTTGATTATCTTTACATGCGCAGTCTGCTATCACTCTATAATAAATATCTTTACCAGTAGGTTTGCCATAAAAGCCATCTCCCAAGTGTGTTCCTTTACTTAAAATTCTGTGTGAAGAATGATATCCGTTATCATCATTACCATTCCAAATAACATCTTCACCCATCAATTGTCTATTCGGGAATTCTCTTAAAGTATTATAGGTTGCTTCTATGACAGGCTTGTTGCCATAAGTAATTCCAAAAGGAGATCTGACAGGGATATCCTCTGTATAAAATTCACCAATAGAGTCGACATCTTTTGCTTCCCATATCTGCTTAGTAATTTTCAAAATATAATCTGGAAAATTTTTATATTTTTTATTAAAACCTTTCATCAAGCTTTGCTAACACAATTTAAAAAACAGTCCTCATTATTATTAACTGAAATACTAATCTTTTTATTTAAAGGAATTGAGAAAGTATCTCTTGAATAAATATTAAATACTTCATTTTCAATTTTGATTTCCCAATTTCCTTTTTGAGAAAATAAAACAGTTGGTTTATCAAAAATTAAATTCTCAATTAAACCTTTTTTAGTTTTTAAAATACTCAAATTAAAACCTGTATTGTGACCAACCAAAGGCTTGTAAGTTTTATTTGAAAAATTATTTCCTAAAATCTGAATTAATTTAATTTTGTTATTTAGATCAATCTCAAGATTAGCCTGATTTTTAGATCTAAAAACGAATTTCTCAATTTCATTTATTTCATAATTGTCAAAATTTTTAAGTATTTTATTTGTTATAGGTTCTAGTAGTTTTCTATTTGGAGGCACTTCATTCTGCTTTAAATCAATTAATGAATTATCATCCAATAAAGCTAAACCCGTTTCTTTTGCTTTAATCAAAACATTTGGAACCCATGTTATTATTCCAGGATCATCTTTCCCTAATACAACAAACATTAAACCCTCTTTCTCGCCAGCATTTTCAAAACCTCTAAACATATTAGTTGGCATTGAAATAATGTCACCCTGATTTAAAATCATTTCATTTTTACCATCAGCACCCCAATAAAATCTCCAGGTACCAGAATAAATTAAAAATACTTCAGCAGTTGTGTGGCTGTGTAATCCAGAACCATTTTTTGGATTAGCACTAACAGCTCCAAGGTTATATCCATGAGGTTTTGAAATCTTAATTGACTGTTGGCTATCTTCTGCGACACCTGGACCTACAATTGAATAATTTTTTCTTTCCTTATGACCTTCCATTCGCCCTTCAACAAAAGGTAAGGTGCTAGGTGTAAGCTCATTAAATCTTGCAATTCTTTCAACCATAATATTTATTAATCTTTTTTTAAATATTAATCGTTCTTATATATGAAAATTGAAAATTTTGACACAGGACTTAAAGGGTTAAAAGAAATAGAGAATATTATTATCACACCTGAGGAAAATTTTAAAAATAAACAAAAAGTAAAAAAATATTTAACAGATATAGTTTATTCTGGAAAATCAAAGCTAGATGAAAATTTAAAGAAATATTTTATTAAAGATGTAAAAGTTAATTGTTTTCATCCTATTAACGAATTTAGTGGTGTTGAAAAATTTAAAGAAAAATATTGGTTACCTTTATTTGAGTCTTTTCCTGACTTAGAAAGAAGGAACCAATTAATTATTGGCGGAACTTTCAGAGATAAAATACAAGTTGCTACAATTTCAACACTTTCAGGAATTTTTAAAAAGGAATGGCTTGGCATAAAACCTAATAATAAAATGGTTAATTTAAGATGTTGTGAAGTACATGAACTTAAAAATGATAAAATAGTAGAATGTCATATTTTAATAGATGTAATAGACCTAATTTTCCAAACAGACGTTTATCCAATTAATAAATCAAGAGGGTCAGAGGGAAATTGGTTAAGTCCAATAAATACTGATGGAGTAAATTTTTTTGAACAAGATTTTGAAACCTCAAAATTTAATTTAGAGCAAGCACTTACTATGCAAAGAAGTTTAAATATTAAACCAGAACTAATAAGTGATTCAGATGTAGATCTTAAATCAAAACTTATTGACCATCCACAGGCAAAATTTTGGCATAATAAGATGATTTGGTATGGACCTAGTGGAATAGGGACTGCAAGATCTTTAGAAGGATTTATTGATAATCATCAACTACCTTTTAGAAAAACTTTTAAAGAGAGAAATTATTGGAAACTAGGTCATTATTCTGAGTTAGGAGACGGGAAATTTTCTCTTACTGCTGGATGGAACAGTATTCAAGCTACTTATGGTTCAAATGATTGGTTAGGATATACTCCTAATCATAAAAATGTTACAATGAGAGTAATGGATTTTTATCACCATGATGAAGGAAAAATAAGAGAAAACTGGGTTCCAATTGATTTAGCCCATATTCTAAAACAAATTGGTGTTGATATTTTTCAACTAATTAAAAAACAATAATGTCTAATATAAAATTTACAAATATTCATAAATCATTTGGAACAAATAAAATTATTAATAATTTTAATCTTGAAGGTAAAGAGGATGAATTTTTAGTTTTAGTTGGTCCATCAGGTTGTGGAAAGTCTACTTTGCTAAGAATGATTGCAGGATTAGAGCAGATAGATGAAGGTGAGATATATATTAATGACCAATTAGTAAATGAACTACACCCTTCAAAAAGAGAAACAGCAATGGTTTTTCAATCATATGCTTTGTATCCACATATGAATGTATTCGAAAATATGTCTTTTGGTTTAAAAATAGAAAAGCGACCAAAGGAAGAAATTGAAAAAAAAGTAATGCAGGCTGCAAAAATTTTAAAAATCGAAGAACTGCTTGAGAGAAGACCAAAACAACTTTCTGGCGGTCAAAGACAAAGAGTTGCAATTGGAAGAGCCATAACAAGAAATCCTAAGATTTTTTTATTCGATGAACCATTATCCAACCTTGACGCTGCGCTTAGAGCTGAAATGAGAGTTGAAATCTCGAAACTACATAACCAAATCAAAACAAATATGATTTATGTAACACATGACCAAGTTGAGGCAATGACACTAGCTGATAGAATAGTTATATTAAATCACGGAAATATTGAACAGGTAGGTACACCTGATGAAATCTACAGTGATCCTGCAAATATTTTTGTTGCTCAATTTATTGGAACTCCAAAAATGAATATCCTTAAAATAAGTAGTGATAATATAATCTCAAATGATGAAATTAATTTTTTAGGTAATAAAGTTAAATTAGACAAATTAAATTTTTCTAAAAAAGATTACTACCTAGGCATAAGACCTGAACATTTTAATGTATCAGAAAATAATGAATATAGTTTCAATCCAAAAGTAGATTTAATTGAAAATTTAGGTAATGAAAAAATTGCTTATATTAAAATAGATCAATATGAAATAAGTGCTAAAATATCTAGCAAACATAATATAGACAATACAATCGGCTTTAATTCTAAAGATATTTTTGTTTTTGATGAAACTGGAAAAAGAATTAAATCTTAATTTTGAAAGCCATATTTTCTTAATCTAGCATCACCAGTTCTTGCATGAGCCTCCATACCTTCGTATCTTGATATTCTTGCACATGCTGCCCCTACAGTTTTTGTAGATTCCTTTGACATTCTTTGAAAACTTAGAGTTTTTATAAATTTACCAACAAATAATCCTCCCGTATATCTACCTGCACCCTTTGTAGGTAAAATATGGTTGGTTCCTGAACATTTATCACCATAAGCAACTGTTGTTTCTTCACCAATAAATAGCGATCCGTAATTCTTTAGTCTTTTGTGATACCAATCGAGGTTTTGGGTTTGTACTTCCAAATGTTCAGGCGCATATTCGTCACTGATGGTAGCAATTTCTTCATCAGTGTCACATAAAATAACTTCACCATAATCTCTCCATGCTGCACCAGCGTTTTCTCTTGGTAAATCTGGAAGTTCGGCGATTAATTCTGGAACTCTTTTAATAACATAATCTGCAATTCTTTTACTTTTTGTATAAAGCCATGCTGGTGAGTTATATCCGTGTTCAGCTTGACCCACTAAGTCAACTGCAACAAGTTCTTCGTCAGCTTTATCATCAGCTATTACTGCAATCTCAGTTGGTCCTGCAAATAAATCAATTCCAACCTTTCCAAATAAAATTCTTTTTGCTTCTGCTACAAATTGATTTCCTGGTCCAACTAACATGTCTGCAGGTTCATTACCAAATAAGCCGTTGGTCATTGCTGCAATTGCTTGTACACCACCAAGATTTAATATTGAGTCTGCACCACAAAGATCAGCTGTATAAACAATAGAAGGATGAACTCCTACACCTGGTTTTGGAGAACTGGCCACAATTATATTTTTTACTCCAGCTACTTTGGCTGTTGTAACACTCATTACTGCTGACGCAATATGAGCATATCTACCTGCTGGCACATAGCAACCTGCGGTGTTGACTGGTATTAATTTTTGGCCAGCAAATAAACCATCTGATAATTCTACTTCAAAATCTTGACCATAATTCTTTAATTGTGCCTCAGCAAATTTTCTAACTCTTTCATGAGAAAACTGAATGTCATCTTTTGTTTTTTGATCTAAATTTTTTTTAATCTCCTCAATTTTTTCTTTTGAAACAATTACATCCCCTTCATATTTGTCAAATTTTTTTGAAAGTACTTTGCAACCTTCTTCTTTAGTTTTTTCTATATCTTTGAGAATATTTTCAACAATTTCCCTAGTCTTAGTATCATCTGTCGAAGATGTTTTTGGAGATTTTTTTAAATATGTTATAGCCATTATAATTTTCTAAATAAATTATTTACTTAAATGAATTTAATAAAAATATCAATGAAACAATTAGTCAAGAGCAACTACTGCAGCAGCAATAGAAGCCAATCTTGCTGGAGCTTCATCAGATCTACTTGTAATTACAACTGGAACTTTGCCACCAATTACAACACCAGCTGCACAAGCACCCATAAAATAGATCATCATTTTTACTAAAGCGTTTCCTGCTTCAACACTAGGAACTAATAGCACATCTGCTTCTCCTGCTACTGAATTTTTTATACCTTTTATACTCGCTGATTTCTTTGAGATGCTGTTATCAAAAGCCAATGGACCAAATACATCAGCATTTAGATTTTCTTTCTCTGCTAATTTTGTTAGCTCTGCCGCCTCTAATGAAGTAGGCACACTGTCTATTACTTCTTCTGTTGCTGATAAAATAGATACTTTTGGTCGTGAAATGCCAATTCTGTGTGAGAAGTCTATGACGTTTTTAAGAATATGCATTTTTGTTTTAATATTAGGCAATACATTTAAGGCACCATCTGTAATAATTAATGGTGCATCTTCTTTTTCAATAGTCATATGCCATATATGACTTAATCGAGTTTTACCCATTAAATTATATTCACGCTTTAGTACTTCTTTCATTAAAATGTCAGTATGAATATGACCTTTAACAATAATCTTTACTTTATCCTCACTTGCTAGTTTAGCTGCTATAGGGGCTGTATTGTTTTCTACAGGTTCATCAATAATTTCATATTTAGAAATATCCCATTTTAAATCTTCAGCACATTTTTGAATTTCTTTTTTATCTCCAATAAAAATTGGCTCTATTAAATTTTCTTTTACTGCATCTTGAACAGAAAGCATTGGGAGGGGCATCCCTGCATTTACAACTGCTGCTTTAACACCTTTTTTTTTATGCGCCACATCTAGCAGGCTGTTTGGGCAGACAATTTCTTTATTAGAAAGCATTGGTAATGTTTATTATTAATATTTAATTAAAAGTATATAGGCAATTGTTACTAATTTTACTAACTAAATTTTTCTATAAACATTCTAATGTATATTTATTTCATTAAGCTTTCACATAGTGCTATGATGTTTTGCTATGGAAATAGTAACAACAATTGCACCAATAGTTTTAGCCTTAATCATGTTGGGATTGGGTCTTGGTCTTTCAATTAGAGATTTCACAAGAATATTGAAAACCCCGAGGGACTTTATTGTAGGTTTTTTTTCTCAATTAATTTTGTTGCCAATTGTAGCTTTAATCATTGCACTTAGTCTCGATCTTCCATCTGCTATTGCGGTAGGTCTTATGATCATTGCAGCTGCACCTGGGGGCGTTACTTCAAATGTTTTAACAAAATTTGCTAATGGCGATGTAGCTTTATCCATTTCTTTAACTGCAGTGACTAGTTTAATTTGTATTATTACAATTCCAATAATTGTAATCAGTTCTGCAAGTATTTTAGGAGTTGCCATTTCAAAAGAAATCTCAGTAGTTGGAATTGCTTTAAAAATGGCTTTAGTAGTCACAGTCCCTGTAATTATTGGAATGATTATTAGAGGTTTTGCTGAAAATTTTATTTTATCTAAAATCAATATAATTAATAAATTAACAGGGTGGTTATTTGTAATCGTATTTGTTGCAATATGGATTGAAGAAAAAGATAATATTTTTACCTATCTTGCTCAGGCGGGTTTGGCTGTTTTAATCTTAAATGTTGTGATGATGGTATTGGCATACTTTATTGCTAAAAAATTTGTATCAGGAGTAGCTCAACAAAAATGTATTGCATTAGAGTGTGGTTTGCAGAATGGAACTTTAGCAGTGTTTGTTGCAACATTAATATTTGATGATGTAGCTTATATAGTACCAACTGGCGCTTATGCATTACTAATGTATATAACTGGATTTATTTTTATTTATATTTTAAGAAAAAATAATTAATTATCTTAAGTAACTAGGAATAAAATCATCATCTTTATCTTTACCCGAGTCGATAATTTTAATTTGATTGAATACTTTAAAAATAAAATTACTTAAGGTTTTAATATTTGCATCTTGTAATTCAGAACTTCGTTTTAAATTTGTACCTTGAATATTTATAAAAAGAAGTTTTTTTTCATTAATAGTTATATAATTATTTTTAATTAAAAATTTTAATTTTCTAACAACTGTTGGCCTTGGAATTCCTGTGATATCAGATAAAGACATTGCATTCATACCTCTATTATCTGAACCCATAACTTTTTTTTGATACGTTTTTAAATTTAAGTCCTTTACTTTGAAGCTCTTATTTTCAGATGCATTAAGCATTACCAAAATTCCAATACACATAGTTTCTAGATCCTTTACTTCTTTTCTCCACCTGTTTGTATAAATAAATATAAATTTATAAAACTGATACCAGCAAAAAGAAAAATTTTCCTTCATAGAGAGTGAAATCTCATCAATGGCAAAAGCTTTTTCATTTTTTAATAATTTATTAAATTCAAATAACAAAGAACTCATATCTTTTAGAGTGTCTTTAGCTTGGGTAGCAACAAGTGTGCTCCTATTAACAAACATTTTTTTTCCAGTTTTTTTAATTACACCTTCTTTTTCTAATTCTAAGATTTTCCTTCTCACACTTTCTTTTGGTATTTCTAGATCTTTTGAAATGTCGCTTAAATTTATCTTCTCAATTTCTATTGATCTATCTTTGTAAAAAGTATCATAATTTACAATCAACCCGTTTCTTCTGAAAACAATCAAATCTTTATTAATTAGGTAAATAATTATTATATATTTATCTATATCTTTATGAACATTATATGCTCGTATTAACCAATTGCTGATCAAGAAATAATAAGCTGGAGCTAATTTGCTAAAATTATTACTAATAACCTTGAAAATTTCTTTCTCGTCAATTTGAGCCGTAACGCTAGGTACTACTGCCATTGTTATCTCCTGACCCACTCTGAACTATTATATAATGAATAGCAACCCAAAATGGACTCTCGCCATATATCAAATTTTATCACCACGTGGTTTAATAAGTTAATGAATAATGAAGGCTTAAATAGAACATCACACGTTGTTGAAGACCCCACTCAAGAAACTGAGGCTCCTCTTAGAGTGAACGTGGATGTTCTTAAGCAAAGACTAATTGAACAAAAGAGAAAAGACAGAGTTAAGAGGACAATTATTTTATCTACAGTGGTAGTATCTCTAGGCGCTTTGACAGTGTTAACTTATTAAAGTTTCCAAGTCATTTTTAATTATATCTGGAATAAAAATTTCTTTTTTAGAATTCTTTTTATATCTGTAATACTTATTTTGTCCTGGATACATTATTTCTTTAACCCCTTTTATTCTTGGAAGTTTTTTAATTGTTCGAATGTTATCTTTTATTCTTCGATTATAATTTTTTTGAAATAAATTGGCTTTAAAGGTGATGAATAAATGTCCAATATTTTGTGGTCCAGAAAAATCATCGAATGGATCTTTTACTCGTCCTGCATGGTTTCCACCAGTAATTACTCCACTTAAAATATCAACCATCCATGCAAGACCAGATCCTCTAAATCCTGCAATTGGTAGCTGAACACCTTCTAATGCTTTCTTCGCATCATTAGTTGGTTTACCTAACTTATCTAGCGCAACACCTTCAGGAATTTTTTGATTATTTCTTGCAGCAACTCTTATTTTTCCTCTGTTAATCATAGAAATTGAAGTATCTAATATAAAAGGTATTTTTGTTCCAGTTGGGGTCCCAAAACATATTGGGTTTGTTCCAAATAAACTTTTTAATGCACCGTGTGGTGCAACTGCAGGTGGGGCATTAGTATAAATCATAGTAATTAAATTTTTTTTAACAGCTTGTTCGGCGTAATAACCTGATAATCCATAGTGCCCACTTCCTTTGATAGCAACCATTCCTATTCCAGTTTTTTGAGCATGTTTGATAGCAGTCTTTATTCCAAGATCCGCTGCAACAAAACCAATACTGTTGTTTGCATCAATATGAGACACCGATTGAGAAATTTTTTTTACTTCAATTTTTGGTTTAGGATTAATTACTTTCTTTGAAATCCTATCACAATACATCTTAAGTCTTGATAATCCATGACCATAAGCACCAACTAGTTCAGCGTTAATTAATGCATTTGCTGAGATTAATGCATGATCTTTACTTAATCCAAATTTTTGAAATATTTTTATAACTTGCTTTTTTAAGATTGTGGTCTTCACTTTAACCTTTTCCACGCCATGGGATAGTTTTATCGATAATTTTTCTTAAAGTAATATCAAATAATAATCCTAACATTCCCATGATAAAAATAGTGATCCAAATAACTTCATATTGAAAGTACTTTTTAGCTACATTTTCAACAAATCCAATACCAGTAGTTCCAGCTAAAAACTCAGCAGCTACTAATGTTCCCCAACACATTCCTACAGCAACTCTAATTCCAGTTAAAATTTCTGGAAGTGAATTTGGAAAAATCACATATCTTAGAATTTGTTTTTTTGAGGCTCCTAAAGAGTGAGCAGCATGAATTTTTGAGAGTTGAGTTCCTGAAGCACCAGCTCTTGCAGAAATGATCATAATAGATAAGGAGACCATAAATAATAAGAATACTTTACCTGTATTATCAATTCCTAAAACAGAGATAATAAGAGGGGCCCAAGCAAGAGGTGGAACTGGTCTATATAATTCTATTAATGGATCAAAAAATCCTTTTGCAAATCTGTTTAGTCCCATAAACAAACCTAAAGGAACTCCAATTAAAATTCCAAAAACTAGGCCCAAAAATACCCGTAAAAAAGAGTCCCATATATGCCCGTATGGCACTGGAATTTTAAATAATTTAAAGTCACCAGTAACAACTTTTAAAACATTTCCTTTAAAGTTTTCTTTAACAATTCCGTCTTTGGTGTGAACAGGATAATCACCTGGAAGAACATCAGCTATCCAATCAGGTAAAATAAAACCAACAATTGATGAAACATCAATCATCTCTATCCATAGCAATGGAATATTTTTGTAACCAACGCTTGGCTTAGACATTAGGATAAATTTATTTAAGGTATCAGAGGGTTTTGGAAGCCATCTCCCAGAACCTTGTTCTGAGCAACTTGGTCCACTAGCAACTATTGTGCCTGCTGGAAATAATAGAATATCAATTAGTCTCAGACCTCCTTGTTCGGATTTTTGTAAATTATCAAACTCAATGATTGCTTTCTGCATCTCATTAAGAGCATTAGGAGGGTAGATACTTGCAAACTCGATACGTCTTGCAATTTTAACAATATTTTTTGCATAGTCTGATGCAATTTCTTCATTATTATTTAAACCTTTTCTGTAGGTTTTAATTTCATCCTTTAACTGTTTAATTGAACTTTTGAATTGAGGGTTGTGGTTTCTCAGTTTAAAGAATTTATCACTTATGATTTTAAGTTCTTCAGCTGCAGCATGGAATTTAAGGCCTTTACTTGTTTCAGGAACTACAGGAACCTCTATAGTATTTTCTATTGATCCTGTACCTGATTGAACCTTTGTAATACCCCATCCACCCTGTTCTGATACAGCATTTTGTCTTTCATTTTTTTGTTCTTGAGTTTCAAAAGGGTAATCTTTTTGTTTAAAGTTTGAGCTTAAGAGTTTTATCTCTTCAGTCATTTCATTAATTTTTGTTTTAGTGTCAATCTCAATTAAATCTTCATTAGTTAATAAAGGTATTAATTTAATAGTTTTATTTATGTAGTTAACCAAAATAGTTTTTTGCTGGCTATTTAAGTCTCGAGAATTTTGAATTTCTTTAGTAATTTTTTGAAGATTTTTATTTTCAATTTTTATTATTGATGTGCTTTTAAATTCTCTTTCTTCAATAGGAAATTGATATTTCAATCCCATTAAAGAGTCATTTACTTTTGCAACCTGGCATAATTCATTTGCTGATTTTGGATAAAAACCTTTTGCTATATCCCAGGAGTAATAAAGCCAAACCAATAGTATTGCAGCACTTCCTACAATTACCCAGTGAGTACCACCTTTTGCTCTTTCAGGATTTCCAAATACGGCATCTACTTTTTCAGTTCTAATTAATCTTCGACCGTAAAGAATACTTCCGATAATCGCCACAAATATTAATAAGGTTACTATTTGAATTAACATTAATTTTCTTTACCCATTATTTCTTCCTCCATATTCCAAATCATGGATAAAATTTCTTCTCTCTTTGATGAAAATTCTTTGTTCTTCTTTATTTCTCTTAAATCTTCTTTAAGACCCATTTCTGCAAAAGGAAGATTGTATTCTTTATGTATTCTTCCTGGTCTAGGTGCCATTACATACAATCTTTCTCCAAGCAACAATGCTTCTTCAACTGAGTGAGTAATAAGGATGATAGTTTTTCCGGTTTCTTTCCAAATTTTTAATACCAAAGACTGCATTTTCTCTCTAGTTAAGGCATCTAATGCTCCCAATGGCTCATCCATTAAAATTAAATCAGGGTCATTAATTAGACATCTTGCAAGCGCCACTCTTTGCTGCATACCTCCAGATAATTGATAAGTAGGCGTATTACCAAAACCTTTTAGACCAACAATTTCTAACCATTCTTCAACTTTTTCTTCAGTTAATTTTGTATTTTCTTTTTTCATTCGGAGACCAAAGTTTACGTTTTCTGCAACAGTTAACCATTCAAACAATGCACCTTGTTGAAAAACCATTCCTCTTTCAACTCCTGGTCCGTCTATTTCTTTATTGTTAAGGGTAATCAATCCAGAAGTTGGTCTTAAAAAACCAGCAGTAATATTTAACAAAGTTGTCTTTCCACAACCAGAAGGTCCAAGGACAGTAAGTAGCTCACCTTTTTTCAGAGTAAAACTTACATCTTTTAATGCGTGAACCGTTTCTCCTTTTGGAGTTTTAAAAATCATGTTTAGATTTTCAGAAATAAGATCACTCATTAACTACCTTATATTAGAAATTTTATAAAAAAAATAGGCACCAATCATTATAATTGGTGCCTATTTAAATTTTAAACCTTTAAAATTATAAAGGTAGGAAACTTGTATCTACAGCTCCACCTGGTGTTCCCATTCCTTTTAGGAAGCCATCAAGATTACCACTTTCCATAGACTGTTTAGTTTCTGAAGGAGTTAAGAATTTAAATCCATCTAGAGTTTCTTTCATATCAGCAACTTTCATTTCAGAAGCTTTTGACATAGAGTTCATATCACTTTTACCAGCTCTATATCTGTCGTTTGCTTCATGAGTTACTTCGATAAAAGTTCTCAACATTCCTGGATTTTCCTTCATAAACTTGTCTGTTACAGAAGTAATATCTATTCCTAAGATACCAGCATCTCTAGCTTCTTGAACTGTTAATAATCTTGAACCAACAGCAACTGCAGCTTTAATAGAGTTACCACCAAATAAACATGCCATTACAACATCACCGCTGACCAATGCAGCAGCACCTTCTTCAGGATCCATTTGAATTATATCCATTTTACTTCTATCAGCTCCAACAACTTTCATACTTTCATCAAAAACGTATTCAGCCATTGTTCCAAGTGGTACAGCAACTTTTTTGCCCTCTAGCTCAGAACCATTTGCTTTTGTAATTCCAGAAGCATTAGAAGTAACACAAGTAGTTCCTCCCATCCCATATTCCATAGCAATATCTACTAGTTTGATAGGTGCTTTAGATTTTACAGCATTGATAAATGGTACTAAACCTTGTGAGTAAGAAATATCAATATCTCCTGCTAACATAGCATCAGTCATTGCTCCACCATTTGTGAAGTTTGTCCATTTAACTGGAACTCCAAGAGCTTTAGCAAAATTTTTCTTTTGCATGTCCTCTAGGTTTGGACTTGGCCATTCTAGAAAATATGCGACCCTAACTTCTTTTGCAGCTGAATTTGCAACTGAAATAGATAGGTTAAGTGCAAGTATAGATCCTAGAATAAAAGTTAATAATTTTTTCATTTATTCCCCTATGTTTAATTAATTAAATTGAACATATTTAAATTCAATTTTAGATAGAAGTAAAACACTTTATGATGAAAAGCTGGTGTGCAAATAAGTCAATTGTACAATTTTAAGTTGTATATTAATGTTGTCCAATGTAGGTCAAAATAAATGTAGTAAACAAAACATTTTAGTCTACATATTTTATAACAATTAAAAATTTAAAATTATGAGCTCAGAAAACAGAACTTCAGTACCAAATTCTCTAAATGAACATTGGATGCCGTTTACATCCAATAAAGATTTTAAAGCCAATCCAAGATTAATTACTGAAGCTAAAGGAGTTTATTTAAAGACCCATCATGGAAAAACCCAAATTGATGCAAGTTCTGGATTGTTTTGCAATCCTTTAGGTCATGGGAGAAAAGAAATTACTGAAGCTGTAACAAAACAATTAGAGACTTTAGATTATGCTCAACCGTTCCAACAAGGTTTTGGTGGATCATTTGAATTAGCTACAAGAATTTCAAAACATACTCCAGCAGATTTAAACAAAATGTTTTACACAATTTGTGGATCAACAGCTGTAGAGACAGCAATTAAAATTGCAGTCGCTTATCATAGAGCAAAAGGTAATGCTCATAGATTTAGATTTGTAGGTCGTGAGCGTGGATATCATGGCATGAACATTGGCTGTGTTTCTGTTGGTGGTATGATTAATAACGTTAAAACTTTTGCAAGTATTTTAATGCCAGGTGTTCAACACATGAGACATACACATTTACCTGAACATAAATTTGTAAGTGGTCAACCAGAAACAGGTGCAGATTTAGCAGACGACTTAGAGAGAATAGCAACTAACTTTGGTCCCGAAAATATTGCAGCCTGTATTGTTGAACCAATTGCTGGATCAACTGGAACTTTAGTTCCACCAAAAGGTTATTTGCAAAAGTTAAGAGACACATGTGATAAACATGGAATACTTTTAATTTTTGATGAGGTAATTACAGGTTGGGGTAGAACGGGATCTGTATTTGCTAGTCAGGAGTTTGGCGTAACACCAGATATAATGACAATGGCTAAAGCAACAACCAATGGCGTAGTTCCTATGGGTGTAGTTGCATGTAAAGATGAAATTTATGATGCAGTAATGGACGCTTCACCAATGGGTTCAGTAGAATTATTTCACGGTTATACTTATTCAGGAATACCAGTTGCAGTCGCTGCAGCATTGGCAGTACAAGATATTTTTGAAAAAGAAGATATCTTTGAAAGAGCAAAAAACTTAGCTCCTTATTTTCAAAAAGGATTATTTTCACTTCAAGATTTAGAAGCTGTAGATAATATTAGAGGATATGGAATGATGGGTGGAATAGATATGAAATTAAATACCAAACCAGGTAAAGCAGGGTATGAAACTTTCAAAGCTTGCTATGAAGCAGGAGTGAATTTTAAAGCTACTGGAGATTGTTTAATTATTGCTCCACAGTTTATATGCGAAAAAAAACAT
The DNA here is from genome assembly GCA_902520645.1 of uncultured Pelagibacteraceae bacterium. Lineage (GTDB taxonomy): Bacteria > Pseudomonadota > Alphaproteobacteria > Pelagibacterales > Pelagibacteraceae > Pelagibacter. Next base: position 27,507 of record CABYOP010000006.1, read on the forward strand.
ATAGATGAAATTATTGATAAACTTAGAACTGGTATAACTAATTATCAAAAAAACCAAAAAAATTAGTTAATTTTAACTTAAAAAAAGAAAGCTTATGAAGATAGGCGTGCCTAAAGAGACAAAACCTCAAGAGAATAGAATTGGGCTAACTCCTGAAAGTGTAAAAACTTTAATCTCAGAAGGACATGAAGTTATTGTTGAAAATAATGGAGGTTTCGAAGCTGGTTTTGAAAATGAACAATACATAAAAGCTGGTGCTAAAATTGCAAACTCTGCATCAGATATTTTTGATGATGCTGAAATAATTGTCAAAGTTAAGGAGCCTCAAAAAGTTGAGGTGGCAATGATAAAAGAAAATCAAATTATTTATACTTATTTACATTTAGCAGCAGCTAAAGAATTAACCGAAGGGTTGATTAAATCAAAAAGTATCAATATCGCTTATGAAACGGTAACTGATAATAACGGAAGATTACCCTTGCTTGCTCCTATGAGTGCAGTTGCTGGTCGAATGTCGGTACAAGCTGGAGCTCATTGTCTTGAAAAAAATCAAAACGGAAGAGGTCTTTTATTAGGAGGAGCACCAGGTGTCACAGGAGCAACTGTTGTTATATTAGGTGGAGGTGTCGTTGGAGAAAATGCAGCGGTTATTGCAACTGGAATGCAGGCAAAAGTACATATTGTTGATAAATCTGAAGAAAGATTGAATCAACTCACAAAGATGTTTGGAAATAAAATTATTCCAGAACAAAGTGATAAAATAGATTTAACTAAATTAGTTTCAGAAGCTGATCTTTTAGTTGGAGGAGTTTTAATACCAGGTGCAGAAGCACCAAAATTAGTTACTAAAGAAATGTTAAAATTTATGAAACGTGGATCTGTAATTGTTGATGTTGCTATAGACCAAGGTGGATGTGTTGAAACAAGTAAACCAACTACCCATGGAGATCCAACGTATATAGTAGACGATGTCGTACATTACTGTGTAGCAAACATGCCTGGCGGTGTACCAAGAACATCAACTTTAGCTTTAAATAATGCTACACTCCCATTTTTAGTCAAACTTGCAAACAAAGGTTATCAAAAAGCATTAAGTGAGGATAAAAATTTTTTAGCAGGATTAAACATATTTAAAGGAAATGTAACTTATAAAGCAGTTGCTGATGTTTTTGGATACGAATATATTCAACCAGAAAATTTATTATAATTTTTTAAGATATTATATTGAGTAAAAATTTATGATCAAAAATAAAAATATATTGATTGTTGGTGCTGGTGGTTTTATTGGAGGCCATCTTGTAAAAAAATTATTAAGTAATGGTAATAAAATTATTGCTAGCGATATAAAACCTAAAGAATATTGGTTTCAGGATTATGAAGAAGCTAAAAACTATTATTCAATGGACATGAAAGATATTAACAATTGTAGAAAAGTAACGAAAGGTATTGATTACGTTTTTAACATGGCTTGTAATATGGGTGGAATGGGTTTTATAGAAAATAATAAAGCCGAGTGCATGCAATCAGTTTTAATCAATACAAATTTATTAATCTCTTGCAAAGAAGAGAAAATTAAAAAGTATTTTTTTTCATCAAGTGCTTGCGCATATAATAAAACAAAGCAACAAGATGTTTTTATAGAAGGTCTGAGAGAGGAAGATGCTTATCCTGCAAATCCAGAGGATGGTTATGGTTGGGAAAAATTATTTAGTGAAAGAATGTGTAGACACTTTATGGAAGATTATGGAATTGAAGTAAGAATAGCTAGATATCATAATGTTTATGGACCATACGGAACTTACGATGGAGGAAGAGAAAAAGCGCCAGCAGCTTTATGCAGGAAAGTAAATTATGCAAAAACTAAAAATGAAAATAAAATACAAGTTTGGGGAGATGGAAAACAAACAAGAAGCTTTCTTTACATAGAAGATTGTATTGATGGAACACTTAGATTGTTTGAGTCAGATTATTCTGAACCTGTCAATATTGGAAGTGATGAGCAAGTTTCCATTAATCAAATGATAGAAATAATTGAAAATATATCAGGGATTAAGAAATTAGAGAGAGAATATCAACTTGATAAACCAAAAGGTGTTAGGGGAAGATCTAGCAATAATGATTTGGTAAAAAAAATTCTGAACTGGAGTTATAAAATTTCACTCAAAGATGGTCTTAAAAGTACATATAATTGGATAAGTTCTGAAATGCAAAAAACTGGAAAAAACTTAAACAGATTTAATAAGTCAGACTAAATTGACACATAAGTACCCAAGATCAGCAAAAGTAGTTATAATTGGTGGAGGAGTTATTGGATGCTCTGTTGCTTATCATTTAACAAAGTATGGTTGGAAAGATGTTGTTTTATTAGAAAGAGATCAATTAACTTCAGGAACTACATGGCATGCAGCAGGATTAGTAAGTCAATTAGGTCCATCAGCTACTGTAACTAAAATTAGAAAGTATACCTTAGATTTATATAAAAATTTAGAAAAAGAAGTTGATCACTCAGCTGGCCTAAGACTAAATGGTGCTCTTTCGATTGCACAAACTAACAGCCGCTGGCAAGAACTTAAAAGACAAGCAACAACTGCTCAACTGTACGATGTTGATTTAAGAATACTTGATAAAGAAGAGATAAAAAAAAGATACCCTATGATGAACTATGAAGACTTGAAGGGTGGAGTTTTAATGCCTGGAGATGGATCTGCTGACCCAAGCGGGGTCACCCATATGCTTGCAAAAGGAGCAAAAAAAGGAGGAGCACAAATTTATGAACATTCCTCAGTTGAAACTATATTAACTAAGAATGGAAGAGTTCATGGAGTTAGAGTAAACGGTCAAAACATTGAGTGTGAGTTTGTCGTATTAGCAACTGGAATGTGGTCAAGACAAATTGGTGAAGAGATTGGAGTTAGTATTCCTCTTTATCCAGCAGAACATTTTTATGTAATTACCGAACCAATAGAAAACCTATCACCAACTCTGCCTGTAATAAGAGATTTTGATAGTAGCGTTTATTTTAAAGAAGATGCTGGAAAACTATTAATAGGAATATTTGAAGGTAAATCTATACCAGCTTTTAATAAAACTAACAAAGTACCTGAAGATTTTTCTTTTGGAGAATTTCCAGAAAATTTTCAGCACTTTGAACCTTATTTAGAAAAATCAATGAAAAGATTTCCTATATTAGAAAAAGTTGGGATAAGAAAATTTTTTTCTGGTCCAGAGTCTTTTACTCCTGATACTAATTCTTTATTAGGGGAAGTTCCCGAAGTAAAAAATTTATTTGTTAGCTGTGGTTTAAATAGTATTGGTATTGGCAGTGGAGGAGGTGTTGGAAAAGTAACTGCTGAATGGTTAATGAATGGTCATATAAATGAAGATATTTTTAATTACGATATAAAAAGATTTCAGAAATTTCATTCAGATGTGACTTTCATTAAAGATAGGATTACGGAGTCCTTAGGTGATTTATATGGAATGCATTGGCCCTACAAACAACATAGAACTTCAAGAAATATAAAAATTTTACCACATCATGATTTATTAAAAAGTTTTGGAGCATGCTTTGGGGTATCAGCTGGATACGAAAGACCAATGTGGTTTGCTCTTGATGGTGAAAAAGCAGATTATGAATACAGTTATAACTATCAAAATTGGTATCCTGCTGTTGAGTATGAAACAAATAATACTATAAATAATGTTGGTTTATTTGATTTAACACCATTTTCAAAATTTGAAATAAAATCAAATAAAGCTCATGAAAATTTACAAAGAATTTGTACTGCAAATATTAAAAATGAAATTGGGAAGTGCACCTATACCCACATGTTAAATGAAGATGGAGGTATCGAAACTGATTTGACAGTGGTTTGTATAAATAAAAATCATTTTAGAATTATTAGTTCAGCTGCAACAAGAGAAAGAGATAAATTTCATATTAAAAAATATTTATCAGATGAGATTGACCTTAAAGATGTAACAGATGAATATTGTGTTTTTGGTATTTTTGGTCCCAAGAGTAGATCTTTGATGGAAGAAATAAGTGGTGGAGATTTTTCAAATAAAAATTTTAAATTTGGTTGTGCAAAAAATATTCAAATAGGCAACACAAAAATTTGGACACAACGGCTGTCTTATGTAGGGGAGCTAGGTTTTGAATTGTATATAAAAATAACCGAAGCTAAAAAAATCTACGAACTAATTATTGACAAAGGAAAAAAATTTAATCTCTCCAATTGTGGTATGCACGCCTTAGATACCATGAGAATGGAAAGTGGATTTTTACATTGGGGTCATGATATTTCTCCTGAAGAAAATCAAATTCAATCAGGTCTGTCATTCACGATTAGCAATAAAAAAGAAATTGATTTTATAGGTAAAGAGGCACTTAAGGTTATTAAAACCAAAAAAATTGATAAAAGATTTATTATGCTTACTCTAAAAGACAGTAAACCTGGCAAACCATTATTACTTCATGATGAACCTATTTATTTTAAAGATAAAATAATTGGAAGAACAACTTCTTGCAACTACTCATTTAATTTTAAAAAGAATTTAGCTTTTGGATATATAAGTAATGTCTATTCAACTGATGAGTTGTTAGGAAATAATATTTTTTTAGAAGTTGAGAAACAAAAGTATCAGGCACAATTAATAGAAAAACCTTTAAAACAAAGTAATTTTAAAAATATTTGATGTTAAATAAATATTAATTGTTTTATTTACTCTTAAATGATTAAATTAGTTCTTATAAATGACAAACAAATATTCAGATTTTAATAAAGATATATCTTCAAGTGAAAATATAGACAGCAATCAGATTAAAACTACAGATGTAAACATTTTGCTCAACAGAGTTAGATTGGATAAAAAAAAAACTTTAAAAAAAAACATGTTAGTCTCGCTTTTGTTAGTTGGTTTAGTCAGTTCAATAACAATTCTCTTTATTATTTAGACTAAAATATCGGTTAAAAGTATATTGAAACAATAAAGATTTATATTATAAGACTTCAATAGTTATGGCGGGGTAGCTCAGTTGGTTAGAGCGCAGGACTCATAAGCCTGAGGTCAGTGGTTCGATCCCACTTCCCGCTACCAATTAATGACCAGGAAAATCAATTAAATTTTCAACTTTATAATTATTTTTTATCAAATTGTCTGATCCACCAAGATCAAATAAATTAATAACAAACACAAAAGCAGAAACTTTACTGCTAGAAAGTTCAACTAGTTTTGCTGCTGCTTTTGCAGTTCCTCCAGTTGCAATTAAATCATCAATTATTAAAACACTATCGTTTTCATTTAATGAGTCTTTATGAACCTCAATAGTAGCTGTTCCATATTCGAGCTCAAAATCTACAGAATGAACATCAGCTGGTAATTTATTTTTTTTCCTAAGCATTATAAAAGGTTTTTTTAAAATATAAGAAACAGCTGATGCGAATACAAATCCCCTCGATTCTATTGCAGCAATTTTTGTAAAATTATATTTCTTTGATCTTTCAACTATTTGATTGATGGTTTCAGCAAAAGCATTTTCATCTTTAATCAAAGTAGTAATGTCTCTAAAAAGAATTCCCTTTTTTGGATAATCTGGTATGGATCTAATAAAATTTTTTAAGTTCATATGTTATGAATAAATTATTTGTTGCAGCATTAAAAGAAGAAACTCCAGGTCTAGATTATTTTCATCATATTGGAGTTGGAAAAATTAATGCCACATATAATTTATTAAAATTGATCAATAAATTTAAACCTAATCAAGTAATAAATTTTGGAAGTGCGGGTGCCATTAAGCAAGGAACGTCAGGTATTGTTGAGTGTACAAAATTTTATCAAAGAGATATGGATGTAAGAGAGTTGCTTGACCTTAAATTAGGTGAAACTCCTTTTGATAATGTCAATGAAATAATTAATTCTGATCAAGGTTTATCCTGTGGAAGTGGAGATACTTTTGTAAATAATAAAATTGAAATGAATGTAGATATTGTGGATATGGAGGCATATGCTTTAGCAAAGGTTTGTAAATTAGAAAATCTTAAATTTAGATGCTTTAAGTATGTATCAGACAATGCAGATGAAAATGCACCAAGTGACTGGATAGAAAATTGCAAAAAAGGGGCAAAACTCTTTCAAAATAAATTAAATGAATTTGGATTATAATTTTTTAATTGAAAATAAAATCAATATCTATATCAAAGATCTCAAGCTGAGGAGATAGATGACTAAAGTTGGTGAACATATAACTCTAGATATTATAGGAACTACCAAAGAGTATGATCCGTCTGTTTTTGAAAAGGTAATTTACGATATAGCAAAAGCTGCCGAAGTTACCATACTTAAAATTTCTAAATATAAATTTGAACCACAAGGTTTTACTATTTTAGCATTATTGGCAGAAAGCCACATTAGTTTTCATACTTTTCCTGAGAAAGGAATCATTAGCTTTGATTTTTTTACGTGTGGAAAAATAAATCCATCCGTTGCAGTGGAAATTATCAAAAAGGAATTTGAACATACAAGAATAATTAAAAAGGAATTTAATAGAGATACAAAGTCTCTTTATCCTGATATTTACAGCTCACCAGGTCTACAAAAATCATATATAGTAAACGATGTTTTGGAAGATTTTAAATCAAAAGTAGGTCAACATATTGAAATTCTGGAGTTAGAACAATTTGGAAAATCTCTTTTTATTGATGGTGAAATACAAGTAGCAACTACAGATGAACATTTGTATAGCTCAACATTTGTAGGAGCAGGGTTAAGTCTAAACAAAAACAATGAGAGAGCAGCCATTATTGGTGGAGGTGATGGAGGGGTTGCCAGAGAATGTATGTCAAAAAATTTTAATTTTATTGATTGGTACGAATTAGATCCAGAGGTTGTTGATGTATGTAACAAACATCTTGGAGATATAGGAAAAAAAGCAACTGAAAAAAATTCTGTTAAATGTGTTTGGGGAGACGCTTTTGAAAGCATTAAATCTGTGAGTGATGATACTTATGATCATATTTATGTAGATTTAAATGATGATCAATTCTGTATTGATTTAGCATCAAATAATATGGACTCGTTAGTAAGAATTTTAAAACCAAAAGGAGTTATTACTGCTCAAGTTGGTAGCCAAGATAAAAAACCACAACAGGTTGAAAATTGGCTGAATGCTTTTAATCAAAATTTTGGGAACACAAAATTATCAAGAGTTTACATACCAAGTTTTGATTGTTCTTGGAATTTCTCCTCATCAATTAATCATTAATTTTTCTTTTTTATTATTTAAAATTGTGAAATAATTGTATTTAATTTAAGGAGAAAATAATGAATATATTTAAAAAGACTATTTTAACAGTTCTTGTATCTTTATTTTTTATTGGTAACGTTTATGCTGATAAAGTAAGAATTGGAACTGAAGGTGCTTATCCTCCATGGAATGATACAGATGCTTCAGGTAAACTTGTTGGATTTGAAATTGAACTTGGTTATGAGTTATGTAAAATAATGGAACACCAGTGCACTTTTGTTCCTCAAGATTGGGATGGAATGATACCAGCACTGTTGATGAGAAAGTTTGATGTAATTATGGCTGGTATGTCTATTACCCCAGAGAGACAAAAAACAATTACGTTTTCACAAGGTTATGCTACTGAACCAGCTACGTTAGCTGTGATGAAAGGATCTAACCTTGAGAGCATGGATACCCCAGGCTCTATTAATTTAAATAGAAAAGGGAATGAAAAAACTCTTAAAACAATAACATCTGCTTTGGCAGGTAAAACTGTCTGTGTGCAAACAGCAACTATTCATCAAAAATTTTTAGATTCTGGAGATGTGGGTAGTGTGAATGTAAGAGCTTACAAAACTCAAGATGAAGTAAATTTAGATTTAACATCTGGAAGATGTGATGTTGCATTAGCAGCAAAAGCTTCTTTTGTTGAATATGCTGAGGCATCAGGAAAAGCTGTTATAACTGTTGGGCCAAATTTTTCTGGTGGTGCTTTTGGAGATGGTGTAGGTGTTGGAATTAGACAAGGAGGAGATGATGCAATTGGAAAACGAGATGCAAAACTTCTAAAAGATTTCAATAAAGCAATTAATACAGCTAGAAAAAAAGGAATTATTAGCAAACTTGCTATTAAATACTTCAAAGACGACGTATCTATGTAATTAATTTCAGATTTGGCGACTATAATATATAGTCGCCAATCTATATGGAACTTCTCGCATTTGGTAAAACTGGTTGGGGTGATGAACTATTCTATGCCACCCTTATGACAATAGCTGTCTCTATTACAGCAATGCTTATTGGATTTTTTTTTGCAATAATATTTACACCTTTAAAATTATCTAAATACAAATCGTTAAATTTAATTGGAAATTTTTATACAACAGTTATTCGGGGTGTTCCTGAACTTTTAGTAATTTACCTTTTCTTTTTTGGCGGTAGTGGAGCGATTATGTACGTGGCATCTATCTTTGGATATTTTGAATATATTGAAATTAACGCTTTTATTACTGGATCTATGGCAATAGGTATTATTTCAGGTGCTTATTCCACAGAAGTTTTCAGAGGTGCGCTTCAGTCTATAGATAAAGGTCAATTTGAAGCTTCAAAAGTTTTAGGAATAAGTAAATTTACTCAGTTCTATAAAATAATTTTACCTCAAATGTTAAGACTAGCTATTCCAAATTTGAGTAATGTTTGGCAAATTACTTTAAAAGATACATCTCTAATTTCAGTGACCGGACTTGTTGAAATTATGAGACAATCTTACATTGCAGCAGGATCTACAAGAGATCCTTTATTCTTTTACAGTTTTGCAGCAGTTTTATATCTAATGCTCACATATTTAAGTATGAAAATTATTAACAGATTAGAAATTAAATATAGTAGAGGGTACTAATGGATTTTGATCTAATGTTCACCAGTTTTCCTAAACTCATAGGGGCAACAGTTGTAACTCTAAAATTATTATCTGTTTCATTATTCTTTGGATTAATCATTGGTCTTTTATTTGCAATTTTAAGATTAAACAAAAATATTTTTATAAATAAGTTTGCTTATGGTTATTCTTATTTGTTTAGAGGAACTCCATTATTGGTTCAAATTTTCATAATTTATTTTGGATTAGGTCAAATCGAATATTTAAGATCAACATCTTTATGGATTATTTTAAAAGAACCTTATTGGTGTGCAATTATAGCTTTCACTCTAAATACTGGTGCCTATACATCAGAAATATTAAGATCAGCTTTTCAGACAATAAAACCTGGCATTATTGAAGCTGGAAAAAGTTTAGGAATATCAAACAAAATAATATTCTATAAAATTCAAATCCCAATTGCTATCAGACAATCACTACCTGCCTACGGTAATGAAATAATATTAATGATGAAGGGGACATCTCTAGCTAGCACAGTAACTTTAATGGATTTAACTGGTGTTGCAAAATATATAATATCAACAACATTTAAGCCAATTGAAGTATTTATTGTTGCTGGTGGAATATATTTATTTATGACTTTTATTATTCATAATGTGATTAAATTTTTGGAAAAAAAATATAGTTTTTCTCAATGACGATGCTTACAACAGACCAAATAGATCATTATAGAAATAAAGGATATATCTCTTCAGTAAGTGCTTTAACCTCTAATGAAGCAAAGGAGATAAGAAATGAAATTGAAAAAATTGAAAAAAATTGGCCAGGTGCTTTAGAAGGAATTAATCGTAATTATGTTCATTTAATTTCACCTTTATTAAATAAAGTTTGTTTAAATAAAAATATCCTAGACGCAGTTGAGAGTATTATTGGTAAGAATATACTCATTTGTGGTACTACACTTTTTATAAAAGAAAAAAAGGAAAAGGGATTTGTTAGTTTTCATCAAGACGCAAAATATATAGGTTTGGAGCCTCATAATTGGGTTACAGTTTGGCTGGCAGTTACTGACACAAACGAAAAAAATGGTTGTATGAGAATGTTGTCAGGCTCACATAAAGAAAATTTAAAGTTTCATGAGGAAAAATTTGATAAAAACAATTTGTTAACACGTGGTCAAACAATTAAAGATGTTTCTTTGGATAAAACAGATCCTATAATTCTTAAAGCAGGAGAAATATCATTACACCACCCTTTAATTGTTCATGGTTCAGGGTTAAACAACAGTGATGACAGAAGAATTGGCTTTGTTATTCAAAGTTATATAGGCACCAATGTAAATCAGGTTATTGGAAAAATGTATGTTCAAAAAGCAAGAGGTAAAGACAAACATAATTATCATGAATATTCTGAAATACCTGTGACACTTATGGGTAAAAATGAAATTATTTCTCAGAACAAAGCAAATAAAGAGTTATCAAAAATTTTTTATAATGGTTCAAACAAAAAAGGTAAATTTTAATTAAAAAGATTAATAATCAGTATATTCTTTAATTTCTCTAATTTTTGAACCAGTAAGATTATTAATTTTTAATTTAATTTTAGCTCGTTCGTCATTAAGAAAATGAACATCTCTTGAAAGTTTGATAAATTTTTCTGTAAAATCTTTGTCTTTTTCACATTGTCTTTTATCATCCTCTATTGTCCATAATTTTGTATTAATTTTTTTTAATGTTTCAAAAAGTTCATTTAGCTTTTGATCAGATTTAATATTATTATTTAATTGATCTCTGAGAATTACGTGCTCTTCATCAATAAATTTTAATTTTTCAGTATCTTTGATTTTTTCTTGTTTAATTTCAAGGATAGAAATTTTGTCCAATAACTCACCAACTGATACCTCAACTAGAATTTTATTCATAAAAAAATATACTGTGTTAAGTTGTTATAAATATGTCTAATATTTTAATCATTAAACATGGTTCTTTGGGTGATATAGCCCAAGCATGTGGTGCAATTCAAGATATTTCTGAAAATCATAAGGGTGATGAAGTACATTTGTTAACAACAAAACCATTTTTTGATTTATTTAAAAAAAATCCCCATGTCTCTAATGTAATTTTAGATAAGCGATTATCAAGATTTAACCTAATCTATTTATATTCATTAATGAGAAACATTAAGAAATTTAAATTTACTAAAGTTTACGATCTTCAAAACTCTAGCCGCACTTCATTTTATAAAAAAATTTTATTTCCTAAGGGAACAAAAGAAAAATGGTCATCTACAGAAACCACATTACCAGAGGGGACTACTAAGCAAGATTTTGATAAAGATTCAGTTTTATCTAGATTTGATCATCAACTAAAAAGTTCTGGAATTAACACTAATCATACTTTAATCCCTGATTTTTCATGGAGTACATCAGAAATTTCTCAAATAAAAAATTATTATCAACTAGAAAAATATATTGTTCTTTTTCCTTTTTGCTCACCTCATTTAACATCAAAGAAGTGGCCATATTATAATAATTTAATTTCTATGATTAATGAAAAAGCAGAAGACAAATTTAAAGTAGTTATAGCACCTGGACCAGATGAAATTAAAGAGGCATCAAGCATGAATGCATTATGTATTTTAGATAACGGTAAAGCTTTAGATATTTCTCAATTAGCAGCATTGATAAAAGATAGCACATTTGTTGTTGCAAATGATACTGGTCCTGCTCATATGACAGCTCATTTGGGATCAAAAGGAATTGCTTTATTTGGTGCACACACAACAGCACATAAAGTAAGTATAGAAAGAGAAAATTTTAAAGCTATTCAAGTAAGTGATCTCTCAAAACTTTCAGCAAATAAAGTATTTGAAAATATTTTATTGTATTTAGATTAGTTAAGAATTTTTTTATAATCTTCAATAATTTTAGACCATTGGAATTTAGTAACAAATTCTTTCGCATTTTTCCCAAATTCTAAATATTTTTTATTTTCTAAAGTTGTATTTATAGATGAATAAATATCATCTAAATTATTTCCATCACATATTAGACCAGTTTTTTCATGCTCAATTGCATCTGCTGCACCACCATCTTTTCCACCAATTGAAGGAATTCCATATTGTGCGGCCTCTACATAAGCAATTCCAAATCCTTCAACTGATTTTTTGTAAATTATAGAAGGCATCACAAATACATTAGATTTTGCAATTAAAGCATTTTTTAAATCAACAGTTATATCCTTAAAAAACATAACCTGACCTTCTAAACATAATTCTTTGACAAGATTTTTAATATTTTCTTCTTCTTCACCATAACCGATACAAATATAAACAATATCAGGATAAATTTGTTTTAAATTTCTCAAAGCCATGATTACTTTTTCATGATTTTTTCTTTTGTCAAATCTTGAAACTGTAACTAACCGTGGTGTTTTAACTTTAAGTAAACTCTCAACTTTATTCATAGTTTTTTTATTTAATTCTTTAGCTGGATCTATTCCAGGATTGACTACAACAACATTATTTTCATTAACACCACACTGAATTGCTAAATTTTTTGTAAATTGTGAATTAGCAATTACTTTTTCAACATTATTTAAAACATTTAAAACTCTTTTGTTTAAACTTGAACCTTTTGGATGATTAATTTCTTTACTATGAATCAGACAATATTTTTTTTTTGATGACTTGATTAGCTCTAAACTCTTCCAATGATCTGCAATAATGCCTTCTATTTTTTTATCTTTTATAAATTCATTAATTAATTGGGCTTTTCTATATTTTCTTAAAAGCTTTATTCCTCCTACTCTTTCAATTGAAAAAGATGCTTGGTTGTCAAAGTCTGTATGACCTTCAACATAATCTGCAAAAACTTTTATCATGAAGTTTTTTGATAATTCTCTTGATAAACCCCACATCAAGCTTTGCATTCCACCAAGTTCAGGTGGAAAAGTTCTGGTAACGATTAAATACATTAATCAAATTTCCACTTAATGCCACAACCGGCACTTGGAATTTGTTCTTCTGGACCTTTGCCTGTTTCTGCAATTTGTTTCATTGCTTGAAATAGATCACTTTCGCCACTTCTTACAGGAATAAGTTTTTTTAATTCTCTCATTCGACCTCTATATTGAAGCTCCATGTTCTTATTGTAGCCAAAGAAGTCAGGGGTACAAACAGCGTCATATGCTTTAGCAACTTCTTGTGTTTCATCGACTAAATATGGAAAATTAAAATTATTTTCATTTGCAAATTTAATCATATTTTCAAAAGAGTCTTCAGGATAATTATCTGCATCGTTAGAACATATCGCAATAGAGTTTATTCCTAATTTTTTTAAGTTGTTACAGTCATCAACAATGTCTTTTGTGACTGCTTTCACGTAGGGACAATGGTTACAAATAAACATTAATAAAGTTCCATTTTCTCCTTTTAAGTCTTCTAATTTAAGAACTTTTTCATCAGTTGATTTTAGTTCAAATGGAATAGCTTTTTTACCAAAATCACATATTGGAGTTTGTACTGGCATAATATAAAAATATATAAATTATGGTTATAAAAAAATTAATAAATTAATTTGTGAAACAATATAAGTTATTATTTTCAATATATCTCAGTATTTTATTGATTTTCATAGTATTTTTTTTAGCATCTGTTCACAATTCCCCGGTAAATAACTCAATGGCGGAATGGGTTATAAATTATCAAGGAGGATTTACAAGAAGAGGATTCTTAGGAGAGGTAATTTTTCAAGTAAGCCAGATATTTAATTTTCAACTTAGAAAAAGTTTTCTAATACTCCAAATTTTAATTTATATCGGTTATTTCCTATCTATCTATATCTTTTTTAAAAAAATAAACCAAAATTATTTATTTACACTAGCAATATTTTCTCCATTATTTTTTATATTTTCTTTAGCT